>JAQWCZ010000284.1 GCA_028705705.1 Paludibacter sp. | reverse complement strand
CCGAGATTAAAACACCGCAGAGTGTAAAAATACCTGATGTGAGTAATGTTACAAGAACAATCAGCCACCAATTAACGTGGTAATAGCCGCTGAACAAGGTAATCGCGATTGTTGCCAACACCGACACAAGGCCGAGTGAAAGCATTTTGGAAATAAGATATTCGGACGTGCGAAGCGGACTAACCACGAAAATCTGCAATAATCCCTGACTTTTTTCAAGCATGATGATACCACCGATAAAAAAGAGTCCCAACACAGAAGGGTCGGAGAACACGATTAGCGGCAAAGCCACCGGTTTAACTATTTCCGGCAAATAATGCAGTATAACCAGATACATGACAACGATGGCCACGTACACGAAATAAAAACCCTGTTTGAGTTGAAAATGCATATCAGCCAGCAAAGCATTCAACAGCCTCATAATAAATTCCTCCCTGTTAACTGAATGAAAATCTCTTCCAGGGTTGCCTCCGCGCTGTGCATGGTTTTTATGACTGACGTTCGCAGCAAGTCCTGAAATGCAACATTATTCCCGAGACCCCCCAAATCAAACTCCTGATTTAATAACAGCTTATCTTTTAGATATTCAACTTTTAATCTGGGCTTCCCAAATTGAACCATCAGGTTTTTCGGACTGTCGGTCGCCACAATTTTACCTTCGTTTACAAAAGCTACCCGGTCACACAACTGCTCTGCCACAGTCATATTATGCGTGGTGAGAAAAATCGTTCTGCCCTTACACTTTTCTTCCAAAATTATTTCCTTGATAATATGGGCATTCACAGGGTCGAGCCCGGAAGTCGGTTCGTCGAGAAACAGCAACTCCGGCTGATGCATAATCGCGCGGACAAAATTCAGCCTCATTTTCATTCCTTTCGAGAAGTTTTCTGTACGCGTATTGATATCCGGCAGCAATCCTACCCTATCTAATAACCCTTTGATATCGGCAGGTTTATTCCGATAGTAAGAGCCAATCAGCTTAAGGTTTTCTCCTGCTGATAATTTCAAGAAAAGATTCGGAAAATCAAATGCTACGCCAATGCTTTCGAAGAAATCTTTGTTCCAGCTTTTTCTTTCCTTGCCCATGACCTCGATACTTCCACCATAATTTCGGAGCAGACCGATGATAAGGCGCTGCACAGTTGTTTTTCCGGCGCCGCTTGGCCCAAGGAAACCGAAAATTTCACCTTTACCTATTTCGAAACTCATGTCGTTCACGGCATGTTTCCCGCTATTCGCGTACCTGAAGTCGAGGCTTTTTACAGTGATCATAGTGTTGTATCTTTTATACATTGACCCACAAAGATAATTTATTTTGCATTAAGAAATACACTGTCATTCAGAGCATAGCAAAGAATCTAATATTTTTTTACCGGACAACAGTGAGAAAAATTGTGAACATAATTTGATGTTTCAAAAAAAACATCTATATTTGCAACATTGTTTCACTTGCAATATATCATCATTTACATGAATACAACCGACATCCTCAAGTCACACGACATAAAAAAAACACCGGGACGCATTGCCATCGTGAAGGCCCTGCAGGAAAGCGAACTTCCTTTATCTGAAAACGAAATCAAAATACAGATGGAGGAAATGTACGACCGGATTACTTTTTACCGCAACATGCAGGTACTGGCATCAGCAGGTATCGTGCATAAAATCGTGATCGACAACACCATCATAAAATACGGACTAAGTTGTTGCGGACAAGAACACAGGCATCAGAACGAACACGCGCATTTTTATTGCGAGAAATGCCATTCGGTAGTGTGTCTGAAAGAAGTCCGTATACCAGATTACCAACTGCCATCAGGTTATAAACTATTCGACAGCGACATCATCATCAAAGGAGCGTGTGAGAAATGCAGTCATTGAACCCTATATCAAAACCGTTCAAAACCGGCTGTTATCTTATTCTCTTGTTGATTTTATTTTCCACGGCTGCTCTTGCCCGGAACAACCCCGCTTACTCAGTGGTGGTAATCGACACCCTCTTTAAAGCAAACTCAGGCAACGTGCACCTGGATGAAATAACGGTCACAGGACAATCGGGCAGGAATGGCAGGATGGGTAGTTCGCTCATGAGCAGCACCGTGGATAAAAATTTCATACAAATGAACACAGCCGGAAGTTTGATGCAGACCCTCAATCGGATTCCGGGTGTAAGCTCGATGGATATTGGCGCTGGTCACTCGAAACCTGTGATACGGGGACTCGGGTTTAACCGCGTGGTGGTGACCGAGAATGGGATTAAACACGAAGCGCAGGAATGGGGAGCCGATCATGGATTGGAGATTGACCAGTTTACCATCGAACACATCGAAGTTATCAAAGGTCCGGCATCGCTGATGTACGGCGCCAATGCCATCGGCGGTGTAATTAACCTGAGTCAGTTGACTGCACCGGCTAAAAATTCGGCTGGCGGAAGCATTTTATTCAACATGCACACGAATAACAATTTATATGGCACTTCGGCAAAATTTCACAAGCGATTCGACCGGTTTTACCTGAAAGCGCATGTGACCTTGAATGACTATGCCGATTACCGGGTGCCAACCGATAGCATTGCTTACATGACCTATTATTTCAGGCTGAAAGATAATAGGCTGAGGAATACAGCCGGAAAAGAACAAAATGGGAGTATTACGCTGGGTTATCTGGCAGATTATTTCACCACACACCTGAGTATTTCAGATAACTTCTCGAAAAGCGGATTTTTTGCCAACGCCCACGGTTTGGAAATCAGAAATTCTACTATTAATTACGATCGTTCGAACCGGGACATTGATTTACCCTATCAACAGGTAAATCATTTCAAAATCCTGAGTAATTCCATGCTGATGATGAAAGATTACAAATTCAACATCGATTTGGGCTTTCAGCACAATCATCGGCAGGAATTTTCGGAAGCAGTAGCACACGGATATATGCCCGTACCACCCGATTCATTAGAAAGACTGTACGACAAGAACACGCTGACGGCCAACCTGAAATTAGAATTTCCGATGCACAACAGGCATCAGCTGACTACCGGAATAAATACCGAATACCAGCACAACAAAGCCGGGGGATGGGGATTTATGCTACCCGCTTTCCGCAGCGCCAACGGAGGTATGTTTATGCACGACCTGATCAGCATAAACGACAAATGGACAGTCAACGCCGGTCTGCGATACGACCTGGGGAGCATACATACCAAGGCTTATCACGACTGGTACCTCACCCCAAAAGAAGACGGAACGAACAGTTACGTACAGCGCGCCGAACAGCTTGCC
>JAQWCZ010000024.1 GCA_028705705.1 Paludibacter sp. | reverse complement strand
TAGCCATGCAAAGGCGCTCGAATCCCATACCGGTGTCGATTACCTTAGCAGGCAGTTCTTCTAATGAGCTGTCGGCTTTGCGGTTGTATTGCATGAATACGTTGTTCCAGATTTCAATTACCTGAGGGTGACTTCCATTCACAAGGGTTAGTCCATCGATCTTAGCTCTTTCATCATCATCACGGATGTCGATATGGATTTCGGAACAAGGTCCACAGGGACCGGTATCGCCCATTTCCCAGAAATTATCTTTTTTGTTGCCGTTGATGATGCGTTTGGCCGGCAGGAACTGTGACCAGATTTCAGCAGCTTCGTCATCACGCAAAAGTCCTTCGGATGGAGATCCTTCAAACACCGTAACATAAAGGCGGTCTTTATCTAACTTCAGTACTTCCGTCAGGTATTCCCAAGCCCATTCGATGGCTTCTTTTTTGAAATAATCGCCAAAAGACCAGTTACCCAGCATTTCGAACATCGTATGGTGGTAGGTATCGTGACCAACTTCTTCCAGGTCATTGTGTTTTCCACTTACGCGCAGACATTTTTGTGAGTCGGCAACCCTTGGATATTTGATTGGGTCATTACCGAGTATGATATTTTTGAATTGATTCATGCCGGCATTGGTAAACATCAAAGTCGGGTCGTCTTTGATAACCATGGGAGCTGAAGGTACAATTTTGTGGTCTTTCGATGCGAAAAAATCGAGAAATGATTGACGAATTTCCTGTGAAGTCATTTATATTAACATTTTAATCTTATAATAAATGGTAAAATCCAGTTAAAGGACTGCAAAAATACTTCATTTTTATTACTTTTGCACCAACTTGCACGATAAAAGTTTAAAATTGAGCTAAAAATCATGGCGAAGAAGAAATATTACTTCAACCCTGAAACCCTGAGTTACGAGGAAACAGACAATACCCTGCTTTTTAAGTTGAAGCGCTTATTAATTCATTTGTTTTCCGGCGTGTCGCTGGGGGTTGTATTTTTCTTCATTTTCGTTTCGTTGGTACATTCGCCGGAAGAAGTGCAACTGATTCAGGAAAAGAACAGGCTTCATGCGCAATATAAGTTGCTCGAACGTAACATGGATGAGGTGGATGAAATCCTGACTGATTTACAACAGCGGGATGATAATCTCTATCGTGTTATTTTTCAAGCCGATCCGATTCCTTATTCGATTCGCAAGTCAACAGCCGGAAATGCTGAGTATTACAGACAATTGCTGTCGATGACAAACTCGGAAATTGCAGTCTCTACCACGCAAAAGTACAACGAATTAAAAAAACAATTGTACATCCAATCGAAATCTTATGACGAACTGGTAAAATTGGCCAGCAACCAGGAAGAAATGCTGAAACATATTCCGGCAATTCAGCCCATACTCAATAAAGATTTAACCCGTACTGCTTCCGGTTTTGGTTGGCGAATAGACCCTGTTTACAGAACGAGGCGGTTTCACGAAGGGATGGACTTTACAGCGTCCATCGGGACAGAAATTTATGCCACAGGCAACGGAACAGTTCGTTTAGCAGGTTGGAGACAGGGATATGGTAACACTGTAGAAATCAATCATGGTTTTGGTTATATAACATTGTACGGACACATGCACCAGATCCGGGTAAGGGTAGGGCAAAAGGTAAATCGCGGAGATGTAATAGGAACGGTAGGGAGTACAGGTAAGTCAACCGGACCACACCTGCACTATGAAGTACATCATCGTGGTAAAGTCATGAATCCCCAACAATTTTACTTTCTCGATTTAAGTCCCGAAGAATATGACCAAATGGTGCAATTGAGTAATAATGCAGGGCAGATGTTTGATTAGTGAATAGTGACATCTGTAATATTATCTTTATGTTTACACGATATTTCTTTATAAAATCTTTATAATTTCAAAATTACATTTGCAGTCGCATAAAACACTTCTGAGCGGTGTTTGTGGGTGTAAAAGATTGAAATTATGAGATATAATAGAACTTATCAGATAGTTTTAAAGGAATTGGGAAACCTGCTTTCCCTGATGGGATTCATACTTATTGTCCCGGTGTTTGTTGGTTTCATCTATGGTGAATGGTATTCATCACTTGGATTCTTGATTTCTGCTGTATTTTCGTTTCTTTTCGGTAAGGGAATTAACTTCCTGTTTCGAAATGCGATTGAGCCTCAGTATAATCATGGGTATATTATTGCAGCTTTGGGCTGGCTTTTTATGACCATGGTGGGAGGATTGCCGTTTTTTGTCATCTCTTACATCACTCCTTGTGAGGTTATCCAATCCTTTGTCTCTGTAGGTGCAGATTATACATCGAGTATACTTTACTTCAATAATCCTCTCCATTGTTTGTTTGAAAGTATGAGTGCGTTTACTACCACGGGATTGACGATGTCGGTACATGAACCTTCGATAGGGAAAACACTGTTGTTTTACCGGTCATTTGCACAATGGATAGGTGGTGCAGGTTTTATTGTATTGGCTTTGACGATGGTGAAACATATCTCCGGGAGAAGCCTGAAGCTGCTGTATCGTTCTGAATCGACAGGAATCAATCTTCGCAATAAAGTGATTGATACGGCAAAGGGGATCTGGAAATCTTATGCAATCATTACCGGCATCACCATAATTTATTTAATTATAGGAACATGGTTGATATTGCCTGAATATCCGCTGGCTGACAATGTGTTTGATGCCATCAATCATGCTATGTGCGGACTTTCTAGCGGTGGCTTTAGCACCCTCGACGATAGCATTGCGGGTTACCATTCGGCAGGGATGGAGATGTTGCATCTTTTGCCTATGATTCTCGGGTCTTTTTCACTGCCATTTTATTTCAGAATCTTTTATAACGGTAAAATAAACGAAATATGGAGAGATATACAGACCCGATCTTTACTGATTTGTTTCTTTTTTGGAAGTCTTATCCTTTCTGTATTATTAACGTATTCCCCTTCAGTTCAGGAACCATTCAGGGAAGGCGTTTTTCAATATATAAGCGCTATTTCTACGACAGGATGGCAGACTTCAAATATTCATTTGTGGGATGATCGTTCTTTTTTGATGATCATTTTTGGGGCCATGGTCATCGGTGGGGCATGGGGAGGTACTGTCGGGGGGCTGAAAATATACCGAGTGGTATTTCTTTTGAAAGGTATCCGCTGGCATATTAAAAAATCTTTTTTTTCTCCCAATATGATTAAAACAATGAAATTTGATCAGAAAGTAATGATGCCGGATGAAATCAATGAAGAACTGAATAATACGGGCATATTTGCATTGACATTTTTGCTCGTCATTTTAATCTCTGCTTTTCTTACCACTTTTTTTTTGCCCGACAATTATACTTTCTTTGATGCCTTGTTTGAATCTGTTTCAGCACAATCCACAGCCGGACTATCGGTGGGCATTACTGATCCGGGGATGCATCCGGTTGTAGAGATCATTTATATTTTTCAAATGTGGGTAGGTAGACTGGAGATTTTTCCTGTGTTGGCATTATTTCGTTTTGCTTTTTTAGGAGCCAATCCCAAAATCCCATAATCCACCTGAGAAAAGGGTTTGTAATAAAAACTGCGAAACTGTTGTTGAATGTTTTAATTCATGTATTTTTGTATGAAAATATTCAGAAGATATAGAATGAAAAGATATTTTTCTTCCTCCTGGCATGAATATCTCATCATTACGTTTATTGTAATAGTAGCGAGTCTGATTTGTTACTTTATCAGTGATTTTGCAGGTTATCGTGTGGTGTCATTCGTCTTGCTTTTTGTTGTTTCGGTTCTTGCGTTCAGTTATGGTACCGGACCTGTACTGCTGGCCTCTACGCTCAGTGCCCTGATATGGAATTTCTTCTTCATTCCTCCACACTTCACATTACACATTAATAATACAGAAGATTTACTAATGTTTGTCATGTTTTTTATTGTAGCATTGTTAAATGGAGTATTAACCTCTCAGGTACGACAGCGGGAATCAATTATCAAGCAAAGGGAAGAAAGAACGCAAGCTTTATACCAGCTAACAAAAAGTTTGTCAGAAGAGAATGATGTAGGGGAATTAAAAAAGATGATTGTCGGTGGGATCAGAAAATATTTTCATGCCGATTCTTTTGTTTTTCTTCTGGATGACATCAATGCTTTTACACAGGAAGAAGCACTAACTAAAGTTAAAATGCCTCATGATGAGATTATTGGTATGTTAGATTGTTTTAAACGATCTGAACCCGGAGGTCGCTATTTCCTTCTTTATCAGAATAATCGTTATTCGTATTATCCAATGATTGGAAATCACATGAAAACCGGCATGATTGTTTTACAGCAGCAGAATAAATTCTCTGAAGACGAAATGCAGTTTTGGGAGGCTTATCTTGGACAAATATCGGGAAGGTTTGAGAGGGAAATATTAAACGGGATAGCCCAGAAAGCTCTTATTTTGGATGAATCGGACAAACTTTACAAGACATTGTTCAACTCAGTATCACATGAATTCAGAATTCCGGTAACTGCTATTTTAGGAGCTACTGACACTTTGATGTCAGAACAATATCCCAGAGAGGTTCAACAGCAACTTTTAGGTGAAATCAATATTGCTTCTATTCGTTTGAATCAGCTGATTGAGAATCTTCTGAATATCTCCAGACTTGAATCAGGTCATTTAACCCTAAAACTCAACTGGTATGATTTTCATGATGTGATCAATGAAGTAATGAAAACCTTAAAGCAGGAATTACAATTTTACCATCTTATCATCAATATCCCTGATGAATTACCGATGGTGAAAATTGATTTCGGGTTGATTGAGCAGGCCATACACAATCTTTTACTTAATATCACTCAATATGTTCCGCAGCACACGGATATTAATATCTCTGTTCGTTTGTCGGATGAAAAGCTCCTGATTATGATTAAAGATCAGGGTAATGGATTCTCTCCTGAGATAATCGCTCATGTTTTTGATAAGTTTTACAGGGGGAAATCCGTCAAAACTGGAGGAACAGGATTAGGCTTATCAATTGTCAAAGGTTTTGTTGAAGCTCATAAAGGGAATGTAGTTGTTTATAATCACCCCTTAGGAGGAGCTGCTTTTGAAATAGAAATACCGGTAGAGATATCAATTATAAATGACCTTGAAAAATTATCATGAATCAATTGGATAAAATATTAATCATAGATGATGAAGTTCAGATAAGAAGATTGCTGGAAATTACTTTGTCGGCTAGCGGGTATAAGGTTTATGAAGCCTCAACTGCAAAAGAAGGATATGTTTTGGCTGCTTCGGTCAGCCCATCGGTGATTATACTTGATCTTGGATTGCCTGACGCTGATGGATTGGATGTTTTGTTAAAATTAAGGGAATGGTACACACGCACAATCATCATTTTATCGGTCAGGAATTCCGAAGATGATATTGTTCAGGCGTTGGATTCGGGTGCAAATGATTATCTGACAAAGCCCTTCAGAACGGGTGAATTGGTAGCTCGTATCAGGGCAGCAAATCGTAAAAATAAAAATGATCAGGAAGTCGTGCTGGATTTTGGAAATCTAAAAATTGATCTTTCAAGACATTTGATAATACTCAATGATGAAATTATCAAGTTAACAACAACAGAATATTCATTATTGACGCTTTTAGCAAAGAACGAAGGCCGGGTGTTAACGCATGCCTTTATTTTAAAGGAAGTATGGGGACACCATTATGCTGATCAACCTCAGTATCTAAGAGTGTTTGTGGCCCAACTGAGAAAGAAGATTGAAGAGGACCCGGCA
This sequence comes from Paludibacter sp., assembly GCA_028705705.1. Lineage (GTDB taxonomy): Bacteria > Bacteroidota > Bacteroidia > Bacteroidales > Paludibacteraceae > Paludibacter. The sequence goes on along the minus strand of JAQWCZ010000024.1, from coordinate 7,999 downwards.
AAGCCAAGGTATCTGATCACTGAGTCGGGGATTGGTTACCGGTTTCGGGGGGAATAGAGATTTAAAGTGTTATAATTCTCATGAAGGGGTCATATTCTAAATCAAACCAATACCCAGCGCGATTGAAATCAGCACTAGAAATACAGCTACAATCAATTGAATGCTTTTCAGTGTTGTCTTTTTCAGTAATTTTTTACCGATAAAAGCCCCTGCAAAAGCAGAGAGACTGGCTGCCAGCAATAAGGGTACATTTTCGTGTAATCCCGCATCAGCAAAACGACTGGCATAGACCGTAATCCGGGTGAAATCCACCAGACTGGCAATCATGACCCCTGTAGCAATATAAGCTTCTTTCGAAAGTCCGCTTTTAATAAGGAAAGCACTGCGGATGGCGCCCTGTATGCCTGCCAATCCACCGAAGAACCCACTGAGTAATCCACCGGCAATCAGTTTCTTTTTATCAAATTGAAGCTTCTGAAAAGCCGGTGCAATTTCCAACAGGGAAAAAACAATTAGTAAAATAGCGATAATCAGTTTAACAGGGGTAATGTCAAAACTTCCTCCCCATAACTCGTATGTATATAATACCGGCAGGTTGGTGATACGTATCAATGTCCAAGCCCCCGCAAACGAAGCGATTATGGCCGGAATGCCAAAACGAAGTAACACCGTTTTATCCGTATTTTTACCTACCAGAGCCATTTTAAACAGATTGTTTGAAAAATGCACGACGCCTGTAAGCGCTATGGCTACATCGATTGGAAAGAAAATGGCAAATACCGGTGCTAAAATGGTTCCCAGTCCGAAACCAGAGAAGAACGTCAAAATGGCGGTCAGAAAAGCCGCAAAGCTAATGATTACAATTTCCATGAACTAATTTCTTTGTTTTAAAATCATAACAAAAAAACAGTGCAATTGTTGATTTTGTAACATTATCTTAATATTCATCCTCTTTCAGATTAGTTAATTTCTTTCGGGATGTCCGGTGATCAGCAACCAATGTCCGGTGCCCGACGACATTATCTTTGATACCGGTATGCCGCCTTCCGCAATTTGTCCATAATCGCGATGCCGATGCCTGTTTCGGGAACCGGTTCCGCGAGGATGTATTCCACATTTGATTCTTCCAGTCGGTGGATGGCAGCAAACAGGTTGACGGCACAGGTTCTTAGTTCTTTGTCAGGAGCCAGCAATTCCACCATTTGATAGTTTGCGGTGTTTTTACCGGAGAAGGAGAGAAGACCTGCTTTGGTTTTGTCGATATCAGCAGGTAGATTTTCATTCATCAAATAGATAGGTTTTCCCGGACTGTAATGCGATTTGAGCATACCCGGGCTTACAATATTGGTTTTATCACGTTCGGGCACAGCATAAAAAGGAATAATAGCCTCGATTTCTTCCCGTGTGATGACCCCGTGACGAAGGATTTCAAACCCTTTTTCGTTCAGTGAGATAATGGTTGATTCAATACCGACTTGCGCTTTCCCGCCATCAAGCAGAAAATCAACATCAGGGAGTTGCTTGCTGACGTGTTTCGCCTGAGTCGGACTTAATTGTCCAAATTTATTGGCGCTGGGTGCAGCAATGGGACAGCCCGATTGCCGTATCAGCTCCAGTGCTACCGGATGATTTGGCATGCGGATACCAACGGTTTTGAGACCGGAAGTCACGATGTCAGGCACCAGGTCACTTTTGGGTAAGATGATGGTCAGCGGTCCCGGCCAGAAACGTGCCGCCAGTTTGTTCACCCGTTCATCTTCCGTGACAGTTAACTTCTTGACATCTTCCAAGGAAGCAATATGCACAATCAAAGGGTCGAAAGTTGGTCGTTCTTTTAACTCGAAAATACGAGCAACAGCGTGTGGATTCAAGGCATTGGCCCCAAGACCATACACCGTTTCAGTAGGGAATGCAACTAGTTTTCCTTCTTTTATATGATTGGCTGCAATTGTAATTTCAGAAGGTGAAGTCATAAATAAAAACCGGAATAAAATTTCGGATGCAAAGTTAAGATAATAATTTTTCAAATCAGAAAAATCAAAAAAAAAGTGTACTTTTGCAGCTCAAATCAAAAAACATTTTTATATGAAACCAACTTTATTTGTGTTAGCAGCAGGAATGGGTAGTCGTTATGGTGGATTGAAACAATTAGACGGATTGGGTCCAAATGGTGAAACAATCATGGATTATTCGATTTACGATGCTATTAAAGCTGGCTTTGGAAAACTTGTGTTTGTAATACGTGAAAGTTTTGAAAAAGATTTCAGGGAAATAGTAGTGAATAAATTTAAAAACCTCATTGATGTTGAAATCGTTTTTCAGGAAATCAATAATGTGCCTGAAGGTTATGTTTATAATCCGGAACGTGAAAAACCCTGGGGAACAAACCATGCGGTGTTGATGGGCAAGGATGTTATTCATGAACCATTTGCTGTAATCAATGCCGACGATTTTTACGGACAGGAATCATTTCAGGTTTTGGCTGATTTTCTCCGCAGTGTGGAGGGAAAACAAAATGAATATTGCATGATCGGATATCGGGTAGGAAATACCCTTTCAGAAAGTGGTTCTGTAAGTCGTGGTGTCTGTGTGGTGGATGAAAACGGATATTTGAAAAATGTTGTGGAACGTACGCATATCGAAGAAAAATCAGGTGCTATTATCTATGTGGATGAAAAGGGGGAAGAAGTTTCAATTCCTGCCAATACGCCGGTATCTATGAATATGTGGGGTTTCACGCCGGATTATTTTAATTATTCATTGGAGTTCTTTAAAGATTTTCTTGCAGAAAGAGGACAAGAGCTTAAGTCAGAATATTTTATTCCTCTCGCAGTAAATAATTTGATTGTTAGTGGAAGAGCAAAATGTAAAGTGCTGGATACACCATCAAAATGGTTTGGAGTTACCTATGCTGAAGATCGCCCACAAGTTGTGCTGAAAATTAATGAGTTAGTGCGTAAAGGTATATATCCTGCGCAATTATTTAAATAAAATATTATCATGTCAAAAGTATTAGTTACAGGTGGTACCGGTTATATCGGCTCCCATACTGTTGTAGAATTAATCAACGAAGGTTTTGAAGTCGTTATTGTCGATAATTTGTCAAACTCGAATGTTGAGGTTCTCAACGGCATTGAAAAAATAACCGGAGTGCGTCCGGTGTTTGAAAATATCGATTGTGTTGATTATGTTGCCATGGACAACATGATGGATAAATACGGCGAGATCGATGCCATTATCCATTTTGCAGCCAGTAAAGCAGTGGGTGAATCGGTAGAGAAACCTTTATTGTATTACCGCAACAATCTGGTGTCGTTAATTAACCTACTGCAATTGATGCCGGTTCACAAAATCAAGAATTTTGTTTTTTCATCTTCTTGTACAGTATATGGTCAGCCCGATATCCTTCCTGTAACTGAAAATGCTCCCATCAAACCGGCTCTTTCTCCTTATGGAAACACCAAACAAATTGGAGAGGAAATTATCAGAGATACAATTTACGCCAATCCAACTAATTATCAAAGCATTATTTTAAGATATTTCAATCCGATTGGAGCACATGCTTCTGCTGAAATTGGAGAATTGCCTAATGGAGTTCCCAATAATCTATTGCCTTTTGTTACCCAGACTGCAATAGGAATTCGCAAGCAATTGCAGGTTTTTGGAAATGATTATGATACCCCTGATGGTTCGTGTATTCGCGACTATATTCATGTGGTTGATTTGGCAAAGGCACATGTGGTGGCAGTAAAACGTATGTTGACCGGAAAATCAAAGGATAGTCTTGAAATTTTTAACCTGGGTACCGGTCGCGGACTTTCCGTGCTGGAGATTATTAAAACTTTTGAAGAAGTTAATCAGGTAAAAGTACCCTATAAAATTGTAAGCAGAAGGGAAGGCGATATTGAAAAGGTATGGGCTGATCCGACTTTTGCTAACGAAGTACTGGGCTGGAAGGCGGTGGAAACAGTAGAAGAAACTTTACGCAGCGCCTGGGCTTGGGAATTAAATCTCGCAAAACTAAGAAACTAATTATACTTTCATTATGAGTACATTGTATCCGTTAATATTTACTCCGATTTTAAAAGATAAAATTTGGGGAGGTTCAAAACTCAAAGAACTGTTTAATAAACCTTCTGAAACAGGCAAACTGGGTGAAAGTTGGGAATTGTCGGGTTATAACGGCGATATTTCTGTTGTAAATAACGGATCACTAAGCGGCAAAAGCTTAAATGAACTTATTGAAAAATATAAAGGTGATTTGGTTGGAGATCAGGTTTTTGATCGTTTTGGACAGACTTTCCCCTTGTTATTCAAATTGATAGATGCAAACGATAATCTATCAATACAGGTTCACCCAGGTGATGAAGTAGCTTTCGAACGTCACAATTCCTTTGGAAAAACAGAAATGTGGTATGTAATCGATGCTGAACCGGATGGGCAACTGATTATCGGTTTCAATAAAAACTGTACCAAAGAAGCTTATCTAAAATCATTAGAAGAGGGTAATCTGGAAGACTTGCTTCAAAGCATAAAAGTTACTAAAGGTGATGTGTTGTTTATTCCTGCCGGCTTGGTTCATGCTATTGGTAAAGGAGTGGTGCTCGCTGAGATTCAGCAAACAAGCGACCTGACTTACCGTATATATGATTATAAACGAGTAGATGAAAACGGAAAAGAAAGGGATTTACACACAGAAGAGGCGTTGGATGTCATCGACTTTTCTGCATCAAGTGACCCGAAAACAGTTTATACGAGAAATATCAATGAACTTGCCACCCTGGTAAGTTGCGAGTATTTTACCACGAATATCATCCGCTTCAATGAGCAATTCAATCGTTTCTATGGTAAAGTAGATTCTTTCGTGGTGTATATGTGTATGGAAGGTAGTTTCGACATTTTATGCAAAGACTCAAAAACCCCGGTCACCAAAGGCGAAACGGTACTGATTCCTGCCTGTGTACATGAAGTTGAACTAAGACCGAAGGAAGAAGTAACTTTATTGGAAGTTTATGTAAGCTAATGGCTTATTGTTTTCGCTTCAGGTAGTCGTCAATAAACTGTTGGAAAACAGTAATATCTTCAAACCCGGAACCGGTTTTAATCCATTTTTTCAATACGGTTTCAGAGAAGTTCTCTTTTTTGAACATACTGGTGCTGGCTTTGTTGTTTACAGCTATGTGGCAGTATAGTTGGTTAATTTTTAAATAATTGAAAACATAATCTTCAATCAGTTGTAACGCTGCTTTTGCAAAACCTTTTCCCTGAAATTCAGGTGCTACAAATAATCCGAAGGCAATTCGACTGTGGTGTATGTCGAAATCGAATAGATCAACGGTGCCTACTGTCTTACCTGAGGATTTGTCGACCATCATCAACCGGAGCTGTCCGGTCTCGTAGATATTCGTGTTGGTTTGACTGATATACTCCTTCAGTGCAAATTTTGAATAAGGTTGTCTGGTATTGCCGGTTTCCCAAAATACAGGCATATTCTCCCAGATGTAAAGAATTTCCAGATCTTCAGGTTCCAGGGCACGTAACCTCAAAATGTTGTTTTCTAATGACATTTTAACCAAAAATGGATTTTAAAAATCCTTTTTTCTTTCCACTACCCTTGTTTGTAAATTCGTCGTTATTATAAGGAGAAAAGAAGGATTCTATGTTGAAATGCTGACCTGATGCTATCATATTGTAAATTATTCCCCAATCAGGTAACCCCCCCAGATTCCGATCATCAATAAATAAATCAGCTTTCAGTTTACGGGGTTCCTTATGTTCCGGTTTTTCTTCCGGATAGTTGGCGTTCACTGCATAAAATTCAAGTCCTCTACTGCGGCAAAATTCTACTGCTTCATCAAGCTCTTTTCCTTCTCGTACAGTCCATAAAATCAACCGAAGTTGAAAATCTTCCTGTAATTTTTTCAACGTTGCAATGGCAAACGGAATTTCTTTTCCAATGTTGGGATATTCGTGGGTCACGATGGTCCCGTCAAAATCTACGGCTATAATCATGTTTTTTTATTGTCTACAGTCTACAGTTAATTTTACATTATTCACTATTCGTTATTTTCTTCCTCAATCTGCAACTCAGATATAATCTTTGCCTCTGTCGGTTTACAGAAAAACAGTGCTATGGCCGATATACCCGCGCAAAAAATCATCGATTGCAAATTCATCAGGAAAAAGAAAAGCATTCCCAATAAAAATCCGGATCCAATAATGATCAACCGGATTACTGATGCCTTGCTGTACAAATCCAGTTTTTTAGAAACATCTTCTTCAACCGCCCATTTTTTTGTTTTTTTGTTGAAAACACTCAAGGTGATGGGTATAGAGCCAATAATCAGGATAATTAAAACGGATGAAATGATGATACCGGCTTCGCTCTGACTATCAAAAATCACCCCCGAACGGTGCAACTGAAAGCCCAGTAAAGCCACCAACACAGCAGCAATGTATATAAGGTAATAAATCAATGTCAATTTTTTAAGTACTTGCTTCATGTCAATATATTATTTTAGTGCATTTGAAAAATCTATCCGGTTCAGAATTGACCTGCCCAGGGTTACTTCGTCGGCATATTCCAGTTCGTCGCCTACCGCAACGCCTCTGGCAATGGTGGTAATCCGCACATTAACAGGTGATAACTTTCTGTAAATATAAAAATTGGTGGTGTCACCTTCCATTGTTGCTCCCAAAGCCAGAATAACCTCGCTTATCTCTTCCTTCTCAACTCGTTCGATCAGACTGTTAATTTCAATGTCGCCCGGTCCGACACCATCCATGGGCGAGATGATTCCCCCTAGTACATGGTACAATCCCTTGTATTGCTGTGTGTTTTCTATCGACATGACATCCCGGATATTTTCCACTACGCAGATTGTCTTGTTGTCACGTGCCGGATTAGCGCAAATCTGACAAATATCGGTATCAGAAATATTATGACACACCTTGCAATATTTAATTTCTTTCCGGAGCTGAATCATCGCTTGTCCGAATTTCTCTGTTTCAACTTCACTCTGTCTAAGTAAATATAGACTGAGTCGAAGGGCCGTCTTCCGACCTATTCCCGGTAATTTGGAAAATTCGTTGACTGCATTCTCAAGCAGAGAAGATGGATATTGTTGATGAGTCATAGTTACTTTAAAAATCAGACGCAAATTTACAAAAAAAACCGTGTAAAGTGTGAATTTCTGCTCATTTAGCCGTTTTTTGTGGTTTTTTTGCTATTTTTGAAACCATTTTAATAATAAGGATGAGTAGTTCAGGTATTTTGCTGATTATCATAGCCTATTTTGCTTTATTGTTACTGGTGTCTTTTTTAACAGGAAGAAAATCAACCGACAATGAAGCTTTTTTTACGGGGAACCACAAATCTCCCTGGTGGATTGTGTCAATCGGTATGATTGGGGCATCCATTTCAGGCGTGAGTTTTGTCTCAGTGCCGGGAATGGTAAGTAATATGCAATTTACCTATATGCAGACGGTTATCGGTTTCTTTTTTGGATATTTAGTAATAGCCCATGTGTTATTGCCCCTGTATTACAGGCTCAAACTAACCAGTATTTATACTTATCTCGGGGAACGCTTTGGTAAGATCAGTTATAAAACCGGAGCTTCTTTCTTTTTGATATCCAAGACCATCGGTGCAGCAGCCCGTTTGTATGTCGTGGCGCTGATTCTTCAGAAATTGGTCGCAGATGCCTGGAATATCCCTTTTTATCTGACTGTGAGTGCTATTCTGCTGATGATTTGGGTTTATACTTTCAGAAGTGGTATCAAGAGTATCGTGTGGACGGATACGCTTCAAACCATCGTGATGTTGATGGCATTGGTGATTATGATTGTGGAAATGATGCGACTAACGGGAATGGATGTGAGAAGTTTAACCAATAGCCTGATCCAACAGGAAATTTCAAGGATTTTTGTGTTCGATGACTGGGTAAGCCGCCAGCACTTCATCAAGCAATTTTTCAGCGGAATTTTTATTGCTGTGGTG
>JAQWCZ010000283.1 GCA_028705705.1 Paludibacter sp. | reverse complement strand
AATCTTCATTAAGCAAATACGAACTTTGACATATTGCCCTATTACCTATAAGTATAAAAACGGCCAGGAGAATACATGTAATCTTTTTCATTTTTATTGTTTTTTGTTATTGTTTGTTTATTGTTGATGCACTGGATTAACATCTGAAATGAAGACAAACGGATACCTTAGTATGATTATTAGTCATCGCAAACATTGCAAAAGTATGTATAAAGAAGAAAACGAGTGTTTTATTTTTACAGGATATAATGTTTTATTTTTACAATATTGCTCTTTTTACGCCTGATTCTCCGCGACATTATTTCATTATATGCCAATCATACTAACCGGTCGGATTCCCGATCGTCCAGTTGTTAAATTCAGCGTCGTTGCTGATTGTCTCTTCAAAAAAATCGAAGAATTACAGTTCAAGGAGCTGCAACCCGGTGAGAAAAACAGAAAGCAGCAGGAATAAGCATAATGCTATCGGTGAGAATCTTTTGTGAATTGAAACAAATTAATGGAGATTGTTGTCATGGTAAATTAATAAAAATCAATGGAAATCCAACTGTTACAAAAATAGCCCAAGCCATATACACCGGGAAGTAACTGGCAATTGTCTGTTCGACTGTTTTAAGTTCTTTCCCTTTAAACGCAACGTTAAACAAATCAATCATGATCAGAACCAAATTTCCGAAAATTAAAAGATTAGATCCTAAAACCGCAGTCCTGTTAGGTGTAAAGCCAAATTCACCTAAACGGTATAATATGGCAGATAAAGCGATCAAATCGACCATCAAGGTAACAATGGACAGAGCAAAGAGTATTAACACCTTCAGGCTATGGCTTTGGTTAGCTGAGAGTCCGGAAACAGAGAACACCACGATTGCCATTACCCCCAGAAGCATCAGGTTGAAAACCAGCAGGAAATCGCGGTCATTATACGGATCTTTGCCTGTAACGAAAATACTTATCAAAAAGATAACCAGGGTAATCAACACCAAAGGACTAAAAATACCGGCTATAACCGGAGCAATTTTGCTTGTTATCGATGGAAAGTTTTTAACAATATAAGTTGCCACAACTGGCGAAACAGCTAATCCGGGTATTATAATATAATCAAAATAGAAACGCTCAATGTTTAAATCAATAGCTGAAAACAACCCCAGCGTAATTGCGCTCAAAATTCCTCCGGCAATCAGGATTATGGCGATAAGAATAGCGATTTCGCCATTGTACCTGATATATTCCATCCGTTTCAATTTATCCTTCGTGTTAAAGTTGATGAATATTAATCCGTACAGACACCACAGGAATAAAGGCAGATGTATATAAGCTAACACGACTGAATCATGCTCATCCCCGGTTGGTAATAGATTAATATAAACAGCTAACAACATAAAGATTACAACTGAAGTAATCAGATTTTTTATCTTAAGTGGGTTCCCCGTGAGAAAAGAAAACGCTGACAATCCGATTAACACAATCAACCCAGCGTTCTTTTCGTAAAAAAGATTATCAACAGGATTAAAACCCAAGACCTGCGGAAGTTTAACCAAAAAACCGGTTACCAGGCAAGTAATAATAAGAAAATAAACATCGGTTTTCCGGACACTTGATTTTGGTTCAGACAGGGGATCAACTTCCAATCTGGTTTTCCAAAAATCAGCTATTTGATGATGGGCTATTTCAGGGTAGATTTCAAAAAATGCTTTTACAAATTTCTTCTTATCCGATCTGTACAACTTCTCAAGTTGCACGGGATTGTCCATGTTTTCTTTAATCCGTGATTCCATCACTTTAATTTAAGAATGCCGTTGAGTTATTGTTTTATTTTCACTAAACTTTTCTATACTAAACGATTGAAACAAGTGGATATTGTATTTTATCTTGCCATGATCAACATCCTTCGACCCACTATGATTGAAAACACAATCCAGGGAATCAATGAGATCAATGAGAAAATCAAACCTATTGTCCCGGCAGTCGAAGGTATAATCATAAATATCCCGGCTATCAATCCCCATACGGCTGCTGCTTTCCCGAATTCAACAGATTTAAACATCGTTTTGGCAATTAAGATCAGAGCAATGGCATTAAAAACATAATAAACATCAAAAGCAGTCCCCTTATATCTCAAAATCAAGCCATGTCCGATAGCAATCAATTGCTGTTTCAATTCAATTGATTCTGTTTGATAATACTGTTTACTGACAGCCAGCATTTCAAATCCAATTGATGACACATAGTAAATTGCAATGCCTATAAGTCCGAGAACCAACGCAATCAACATACCGGAGAAATCAATTTTTCTCATCGAGGCAAATAGTCCCAAATAAAACACGACTAAAAATCCATTATTGAAATAGTATAATAAATCGAGGCTTAGCAGTCCCAACAGCCAATTATCATGAAACAATTTTATGAAACCTATTGAATCTTCAGGAGGTGGGAATACTGAAAATATCACAACCTGAACAGGAATTATCAACACGATAACAAGTGCTGAGATACCAGCAATTTTGTACAGTTTTTTCCAGTTGAAATCAGTATTCATAGCGTATTCTTTTTAATTACTCTACCATATAAATGTTCGCATTTATCCTGAGCCAGTTATGTTTCCATTTCTTATCCACTACCCTACAAAAGAAAAGCTTACCAGCATCCATCAAACGGGAGCAAACCAAGTTCATTTCCGCCGGGACAAAACCAACTTTGATGCTTTCGCAGTAAATGGCAATGGCGGACTCATCGTGTTCGTTTTGTGGTTCACGCTTCATCGTGAGTACCTTCTCCGGTACAATCAGACTTTCAACTACATCAATTTCTTTACAGTACGATGTGCCGGCAATTACGATTTCGAGCAGGAAAATCTCTTGCGTAAAGGGTTTGGGCAATGCATTGTCGGTACTTAACAAAGCAAGCAAAGCGGGTGATATGGGTATGATTGATTCATTCATCCAGCATTAGTTTTAGGAGGTTCTTACATTTTGCTATGTTTTCTTCAACTTCCAGTATCTGATTTTGCAAAGCAGCTTGTTTTAGTCCTACTTGCTCATCATCAGTTATTAAACTTTCAATGTTGAACGGAAAACTCTGTTTTAATTTCTCAATCTTCTCTTTTAGTATTTGAATATTCCTTTCCAGAAAAGCTTTTTGCTCCTCTCTTTCGTTGATTGACAAATCTACAGGAGAGGTAGTGCTCAAATTATCAAGATACAACAGCATGCTTTGCAACTCCGATAACTTCTGTAAATCGTAGGCAGCCTTGGCTTTTATAAACAAATCCTTTTCTTCTTCACTCTGATTGGGATTGAGGTCGGGATGCAA
>JAQWCZ010000023.1 GCA_028705705.1 Paludibacter sp. | reverse complement strand
AATCCCCGCAGGAGGTGATTGGTTGTTTCGAGGAACTGCGGATTATCTGATTTGAACAAGGAACAATGGTTGTTACACTGAATCAACAGCAGTTTTACAAGTGCTCCCACAGCTTCCAGGGTGTATTTCCCGGTTGATGTTGCAAAACTTTCAATCTGATCGAACAGATTCAGGTAATCTGACACCGTGTCCTGGTGCATTGGAAGTGGTGGTGATTGCCCATAATCATCAAACAGATAAATGTCATTAATCAGGTAGTCAGGAATGGCATTACTCAACAAAAATTCTTCAGTAAATGAAATGATTCTACCCTTTGGTGGGGTATCAAAGACAAGTTGATGCATCTGTCCGGGAAGCACGAAGAATATCAGTAAATCAGTTACTCTATATTCTTTAAAATCAATCACATGAAAACCGGATCCTTTTTCCACAAAGTAGATATTATAATAATCATGGCGGTGGGGTACCGGTTTCTTCCCGGAAGCCTTTAGATAAAGATCCTCCATTCTTTTAAGCGAAAAATGGGGAGAAAAGTTCGATTTATCAGCAAGTGAATATGTTTTGATTTCCCGGTGCAGCATAATTGTTACTTTCTGTTTTGTATAATACGACTAACATTCCAAATCTAATAGCTCAGTTAAAATCATGGCTGTCGCACCCCAGATAATTGCGCCATCAATTTCAAAATACGGTGCTTTAGTTAAACGGGTGCTGTTATGAGTTTTGAATTCCCTGATCTTTATAACATCAGGATGTTTAAAGTGTTCATAACCGAGCACTAAAACCTCCTGCACCTCCCTGTCATCGATATTAAAAACAGGTTCTTCTTTTAAATATCCTACGTAAGCTCTGACCATGAAATTGCTTGGGGGAATATATAAATCAGTCAGATATCCGAGAATTTCCACTGCATCTGCTTTTATCCCGATTTCTTCTTCTACTTCTCTTAAAGCAGTTGTTCTCAAATCTTCATCTGAATCTTCATATCTTCCTCCCGGAAAAGCAATTTGTCCGGAATGTATCCCTACATATTCGCTACGCCGTATAAAAACAATTTTCAACTCCTCATTTTCGTGAAATAAAATAATCAGTACAGCGCTAAGACGAGGATTGAAATCATTCGGATTAATCTTAAATAATTCTTCCGCACGATGCTCTGGAGCCATTTTAATGTGTGACTCGATTCCAGGAAGATTACCTTTAAGTTTTAAACGTAGTTTTTCTATATTCATATCAATTATAAATCATCAGGTTACGTTTTACAGACTGTACATGACAAATTTATAATTTTATTTTAAATCAGCAGCATTTGAATTAAAGTCAGTATCATAACAATAAGCATTAAAATAATCAAAAACATACAGTTTTCCTTCAAAAACACGTGGTTTACATCCGGTAAGAAAATTATTTTCGGGAGATGAAATTTTCTGTTTTATTTCTCCTGTCAGTATATCAACGACATAAAGCTTGCCATCTCTACTGATCAGATATACAATCCCGTCAAATACAGCAGCATTTCCACAGGTGATTTCATGCTGGTAAATAATTTCCCCGTTTTTCAGGTCTAATCCAATATAGCGATTGACGCCCCACAGAAACAATAGATCTTTATCAACTAACATGTCGGTTGTTACAAAATTGAATATGTCGGTTGCCTTGCAAGTCCATTCGATAGTACCTGTTTGTGGATTGAGACAAAAGACTTTTCTACCACTAACACAATAAATCATATCCTGATACAAAACGACATCTGTCACACTATAATCGTCGTCATCCAACACATTAATTTCTGAAATTTTGTTTCCGGTTTTTAAATCCAGTAAACAAATTGTACTTTCTTTTGCGTTGAGATCCGATTGTTGTGCATATTGTTTGGTTGAAAATAAGAACAGAGACTGATTTGTTTTTTCAATCGTATTAAAAGATGATGAGTTTATTTCAAGTTTTTTATATCCGTAAGAAGGTCTAAGTGTCAACATGCTGCTCGTATCACCGATAAGTACATCACCTCGGAAAATTATTGTTTCTTTGTTTGATTCTGAAACAAAAAAGAACTGATTATCATATCCTCCGACATCTTTACAGGTCGGTTGTGAAAGCGTTTCAGGCATTTCAATTTTCCACTCACAACTACCGTTGTCAAGATTGAGACAAAGAATCCGGTCAAATTTACAAAATGGTTCAAACTTAGACATTTTAATCACCATGTGATTTTCAAACAGATAGGGTTTCCCCCAGAAAAACATTGGTTTGTTTGGGTCAAAATCACATGGAAAAGTCCAGTCAATTCCACCCGTCTCGAGGTTCAACGCATGTATCCTGTTATCTTCACCCTTCTCTCCTGTAAAAATAGTAGAATGAAAGAAGATCTTTCCGTCATACACAGGTAAGCCAATTAACCCGTCGTTGTAAATTCCTGCTTTTCCGGGTAATCTGGTTGACCATATAGGTTTGGGTCCCTCAATTTTCTTTTGATCAGGATAATTGTTTACGCCACAACTAAAATTGCAGAATAACATCATCAAAATAAGAAATTTACCTGCTGAATTCATTTCCATATTTTTTATTGATTATAATTTGTTCCAGTAATTTACGCATCTCAATATGATTGCCCATTTCCTGGTGATTCACACCCAATACCCTGACATTATAAGTTTTGTTAGTCGAGTTAAGACCTGTAATTACATCCTGTCTCGACAGAATACCATCATTTTCCAATATACAGGGAAGATAAGATTTCTTGCAAGTGAGTTTTTGCAGATTAATACCAGTTGGAATACAGTAATCTTGCAGGCGATATTCCACAGCTCCCATATTACATGCAAAATCTGCGTGCATCCCAACATCCAGATAACGATATATAGCATCCCACTCCAAGCGGGCTTTAAGTACTAGTTCACGAGTCAGCCAAATCCAGGGCATGAAAATAGCCGGAACAGCCAAGGCTTTGTAAACCAGATTATGTGTTTGCTGAATCTGGCTAATGAATGCCAGTCCGGCTTGGATCTTCGGAATAAATTCCTGATCAAAACTTATATCCATATATTGAGGATTTTTAACTTCAGCAATTTTAGACAAGGAGCTTATGGCTCTGACAACTTGCTAGTAATCTTCAGCTCCATAAATATTAATGTGTGGAACTGTATTATTTTTTACTTTTAACTGCTGCAAAAATGTACTTTCGGGTAACATATCCCTGATACAGGGATGACCGAGTGCATAAATTCCCATCCCGGTCTGAAGAGCAATTTTTAGTGTAGTCAGTACACCATCCTGAGTTTTATTTTTAAATATTGTAATCGGGATCACAATCGGGGCTGCAATAGTCGTTACCGGAATCCCACTAAAAATTCCTGACAAGAGAGATTTATCAACGGCTCCGGATACCATCCTGATAGCCTGTTGAAAAAAATCGTATGTTTTCCCATTGAGTGTGTTTTTCAACAGAACAGAACCGGAATTGGGTGTTCCCACTGTTATAATTCCTTTTATTTTAGTTGAAAAATCAGGTAATGTACGTGCGACCAATCCTCCCATACTGTGTGCGATAACCACCAGATTAGCATCTTGTTCGACTGGTTTAATTAAGTTCTGATACAGGTTTGATGCAATTCCGGTGATTGAGTTGTTCGAGGGATATTCAAAAACATAACCGTTTGTAGTGGTTAGATATTGCTGATAAATATCCCAGGTATTGGGTCCCTTTTCACCTTCTAATCCGTGAAGCCAGATAAATTTTTTCTGAGTGTAGGCTGTCATGCAAAGCATGAAACAGGTAACTAAAATAATATTTTTCATACGTTTATAATTTAGCCCCTTAACCCCTTAAGGGGAAACAAAGGGTAGTTTGTTTATAATCATTTACTTAAAATAATAGAGAGTTTGATTCATTTTATAGAATTCCTTTGAATGTCTGATAACCGGATATCCTTTCGGATTCAGAATCAGGGTAAGCGTTTCTATTGTTTCCGGATTTTCACAGATCTCCTTGTTATGATGTAGGTTCATCAAATTTTTGTTTGGATTATAGGTATATTTCTTTCGTTGGATAAGATTATCTCCTTGAAAAATATCGTATTGCAAAGTCTTTGTCATTTCAGGATTCAGTTCGATGCGACTTTTTAAGATCCCTTTTATACCTGGATAAATATTGAAACGATTATGCTCATTGTCAATTGGCGATTCAACAATTAAATTTCCGTTCGACAATGCATGTATATTACTTCCGGTTGTTAAATACTGTTTAAATGATTTGATCTTGCTTCTCAATTTATTCGCTTTGTCCGGCTCTTCCTGACTCATTTTCTTGACATAAACCTTTATCGTGTCGATAAAATCACGCATATCTGATACAGGGAAAGCTTCCTGCATCAGGATTTCACCTGCTGCATTGTAGGCTGTAAGCATTCCATCCTTTTGAGTTGTCAACGCAATTCTCGATTTGTCAGGAATTGGCGTTTCAGTTAATTGAAAAATCAGGTTTTCAGATAATGGCGTTAAATACTCAGTAACGCTTTCCATTGATCCATCTGTAAATATCCGTGTACAATTTTTAGTTTCTTTGATCAACGGAATTTCATCATAGGAAAAAATGGTATCAACATCCGGGCTATTATCATCCCTTTTCATTTTTTGTTTCAAGAAAGGTTGTTGATTGACAATATCCGTCACTTCATGAGTTAGAAAATCATCGTGTAAACCTTCCTGTAAATACTCAGTTTGATCAATTAATGCAACATGTGTATTAACCTCCATGGCAATATCATGCTTTTCGATTGACACTTCCGGTTGTAATTCATTGTTACAAGCTGTATTCAACAAAAACAAACAACCAGATAAAAAAAAATTTGAAACAGATTTCATACGTAAATAAATTTAGATTGTTAAACAAACAGATAAATTTTCAGGGAGCTAAATTATTAGAAATAACAAAGCAAAAAAGCAAGAAATCAAATATGCTAAATATTTGTTACCTTTTGCGTACACAGATTATCAGCCAGTTGTAATTTGTAAACAAGCAATATGACAAAAAAAAATAGCAGATTGGTGTTTTTATTTTTTACCCTGGTATAATCGCTTTATAAATTCCACCCGGGATACATTTCACAAGTGCTTTGAATTCCATTTCAAGCAACAGCGAGGTGAGTTTGCTGTAAGGAATAGAAGAAACAACAGACAGTTCATTCACATGAATTCCATCCGGATATTTCCTGATGATACCATAAATACAAGTTTCTTCTTCCGACAAGTCCATAAACAAAACCGTTTGTACTGCTTCTTTCCGGTTGGATTGCTGATCCCAGCCCATTAATTTGATGAAGTCATCAGGCGACTCAATCAGTGATGCGCGATTATTTTTAATGAGTGCATTGCACCCTTTCGACCACTCATCGTTAATTCTGCCCGGAAATGCGAAAACATCCCGGTTATAATCATTCGCTAACTCAGCAGTAATGAGCGCTCCTCCTTTCAGAGCCGATTCTACGACAATAAGGGCATCAGAAAGACCGGCAATAATGCGGTTGCGTTGCACGAAATTCTGCCGGTCGGGTTTTGTTTTGCTTAAATATTCGGTGACGATTCCTCCCTGTTCCAGCATGCGTACTGCAACAGCTCTGTGTGCGGAAGGATAAATCACGTCAAGTCCATGCGCAACAACACCCACAGTAGGGATTTTAAAATCAAGAGCTGACTTATGTGCACAAATATCTATTCCATAAGCCAAACCGCTTATGATCACAAGATTAGGAATTGTTGCCAATGCAACAGCCAGATTACGACAAATTCCTTTCCCGTATTCAGTTGCATTTCTTGTACCCACAACGCCCACAAATTTGGCATCATTTAAATTTTGTGCACATCTGGCAAACAAAATCAAGGGTGCATCCGGACACTCTTTAAGTCGGAATGGGTAATTTTTATCGGTGTAATACAGGTATTGAATATCATTCTTCAGGATAAATTCTATTTCCTGTTCAGCCCGTAAAAGTGCTTGTTTGTGATTGACAATCTCTTTAGCCAAGGTATCACCGATGCCGGGAATACGGGAAAGATTTTTCTTTTTTTCTTTAAAAACGGCTTCTTCGTTACCAAGATATGCAATCAAATTTTTGGCGAGGTTATTACCAATGCCATTGATCAGCGTGATGCCGATCCTGAATTTTAGTAAATCAAGATTCATAAACAAACAAATAAAATGTAAACAAGTTCTCAGTAATTACAACTTCAACTTAATAAGCGTGAAAATTCCCCAGCCTGCAAGAACTCCAATCGCATTGGACAAACTATCATAAACATCTGAATATCTACCATTTAAAAATAAAGGTTGTAATACTTCAGTCACTATGCCCAACATGAAAGGAAAAAACAGACATAAAAGAAGAAATAGCCATCGTTTATTTCGGTTTTGAACATCGTGGAAATTATCTAACATCACGACAAAAGTTAGTACCGAATACATCAAGAAGTGAATAATTTTATCTAAGTAATCCACTTTGGGGATCTCCTTTATTTCTGAAAAACGGGCAAACGACAACACCAAAATTATCAAAGTCGCTAGGATAGATTTCCAGTAATTTTTAAGGAATTTCATGTTTGTTTGTATTCGTGACCGTTTTTTAATAACCAGATGCAAAGATAAAACTAATATCTGAAACTACTGCCTCCCATGAACTCCCGAAGTAAGGAAGTTGGTGGTATTTCGCGATCGTGTATAGGTACAAAGAAATTTAAAAATTTCAATAAACGGTGTGTTTCTGTATATTCATCACAATACTTTGGTACCTCGGCTAAAATTGGTTCAGCATATTTTTTCAATACAGCAAGCTCAAAAATCAAAGCAGAGTTAAACATCATATCGGCATCCTCCTGATAAGGAAAAATCCATTTTTCCTCTCCCCTTCTCACACTGGGCCATCGTGAAATTGTATCGCGGGCTGAATAGTTCCTGAAACGATAATCCCGGATGATTCTGCGCAACAACCTGGTATCGGTTGTTGGCACCCAGTTATGATTATCAATAGAGATTGTTGTCAGTGCCGATACATATATTTTGAATGTTTTTTCTCTTGGTATATTCGGAAGCAAATTTGGGTTAAGGGCGTGAATTCCTTCTAAGATCACAACAGTGTCATGATCCAGTTTCAGTTTATCTCCCCTGAACATCCGTTTCCCATTTTCAAAATTGAAGAAAGGCAATTCAACTTCTTCGCCATTCAACAACTGTTCGATTTGTTGATTGAAAAAGGGTAAATCAAGCGCTTCAAGTGTTTCAAAATCATATTCTCCATTTTCATCTTTGGGAGTTTCTTCGCGATTGACAAAATAATTATCCATCGAAATAATCACCGGTTTTAAGCCGCTTACCATCAACTGGACAGACAATCTTTTACTAAAAGTGGTTTTCCCTGAAGAAGACGGACCGGAGACCAGCACCAGTTTTACATTTTGTCTTTGTTCAATCATATCGGCAATATAAGCAACTTTTTTTTCATGCAAGGCTTCTCCCACCTTGATTAAATCGAACGATTGTTTATTACGGCAGGCAATATTAAACTCCCCGATAGTTTTCAGGTTCATAATTTGATTCCAGCTCACAAACTCATTAAAAATCTCGTACAATTTAGGCATTACTTCAAAATCTTCCAGTCGGTCAGGTTGTGCCCTGTTGGGTATCCGCAACAGCATTCCGTCATAATAGGGCAATATATCAAACAAATTGAGTTTATCAGTAGTCGGAAGCAATACTCCGTTATAATAGTCCACATACTCATTGATACGGAAATAACGCATGTAAGGAGTATTGATGGTTTCAAAAAGTGATAAGTCTTCATGTTGATTATTTTGACGGGCAAAAATCTTTTTTACTTCTTTCACCTGTTTCTCTTCAACGATAATTTGTTCACCCAGGTCAATTATTTTCTTCATTTCTGCTTTAATAAGGTCAATGACCTCCTTATTCAACGCGCGATTCAAGTAATCTAAACGACAATAGTAACCTTTAGAAATAGAATGATTAATACTCAAAACAGCATCAGAAAACAAACGTTTAACGGCATAAGCAAACACCATACTCAGGGTACGAACATATACACGCATACCGGATGGGCAACTTGCATCAATATACTCAATGTCTTTTGGCTTATATACCAGGAAGTTGAGATCTTCTACCTTATAATTCACTCTTGCCGCAACAATATTGTATTTAAGTTTTATATTTAACTGATTATAAATTTCCATCAAAGACGTACCGATGGGAAAATTGTGATAGGATGCTGTGTTTTTGCAATATATAGTTACTTCCTTTTCCATTTTATAAATATAATTTTGTGGTAAAAATAAGAATATTAATCGAATATTATTTGTGCTTTTACTAAATTAAAGTATTTTTGTAACGCTTTTTAAAGTCCTTTGGTTATCTGTTTAAGTTCTGTTTGTTGATTTTGTAGTTCAATTTAAACTAGTAAAACATCAAAATATACACACTACATGAATTATTCATTTTATGATTTCATGATGCTGGTAGGCTCGCTGGGACTATTCCTTTTCGGGATGAAAACCATGAGTGAAGGACTACAAAAAGCAGCCGGGAACAAGCTACGGTCGATTTTAACAGCCATGACCAAGAACCGGTTTACCGGGGTACTTACCGGGGTATTCATTACCGCACTTATTCAGTCTTCTTCTGCAACTACCGTGATGGTGGTAAGTTTTGTAAATGCGGGTTTATTGAACTTATTGCAGTCTGTTACTGTCATCATGGGAGCCAATATCGGTACGACCATAACTGCCTGGATCATTTCACTATTTGGCTTTAAGTTCAGTATTGCAGCTTTTGCTATCCCTTTGATTGGTATTGCAACACCATTGATATTTTCAGCTAATGGGAAACGCAAATCTTACGGTGAGTTCATTCTCGGTTTTGCTTTGCTTTTCATGGGATTGGAATTGTTGAAAAATTCAGTTCCGGATTTGAAAAGCAATCCAGAAATGCTTGAATTCCTTACTAGATTTACCCAATCTGGATTTAATTCAGTGATAATATTCCTTGTTGTTGGAACTCTTTTAACAATTATTGTACAATCTTCCAGTGCTACCATGGCTATTACCCTGATCATGGTTTCCAAAGGTTGGATATCATATGAACTCGGTGCCGCCATGGTGTTAGGAGAAAACATTGGTACTACCATTACAGCTAATATTGCCGCGATACCAGCCAATATTTCTGCTAAAAGAGCAGCGTTTGCTCATACTTTATTTAATATAACCGGGATCATCTGGATGTTGTTTTTATTTTATCCCTTCCTGAATATGGTAACCAGCTTGGCAGATTTCTTAGGTTTTGGCAACCCGACCTTGTTTTCTCAGGAGCTGAGCACTCATCCTGATGCCATTAGAATTGTTTCAGATGAAAGTGGATTGTTAAATGCAGAAGAATCAGCATACCAGAAACAACTGATGGTTTATCAGGCTTCCACATCATACGGATTGGCGCTTTTCCATTCCATGTTTAATATCATCAATACTTTCCTTCTGATCTGGTTAGCAAAGGTAATTACAAACGTCGTTTCCTTTATTATCAAGAAAAAAGCAACTGATGAGGAGTTTCAGTTGCGTTATATTTCCACCGGTTTGCTTTCTACCTCGGAACTTTCATTGATTCAGGCCTGGAATGAAATTAAATCTTATGGATTAAGGACACAGAAAATGTTTTCAATAGCGCGTTCTTTTTATGAGGAGAAAAACGAAAATGAAGCGGTTAAGCTATTTACCAGACTACAGAAATACGAAAGTATCAGCGACAGGATGGAAGTAGAAATTGCCCGCTATCTTTCCAAAGTAGGTGACGGAAGGTTGAGTGAGGGAAGTAAGCATCAGATACAGAAAATGATGCGGGTAGTATCTGAAATTGAGAGTGTGAGTGATGGCTGTTATAATATTGCCCGTACCGTTGTAAGAAGGAATGAGAGCAACGTAGTTTACACCAAAGAAATGGATGAAAACATACAACTGATGATGAATCTTGTTGATAAGGCTATACAGCATATGATTGATGCATTGGAGAATGACGATGTCAGTGATGATGAACTTAATCGCTCCCAAAACACTGAAAATGAAATCAACAACTACAGGAACCAATTACGTACCCAGAATATCCTGGATATTAATGCAAAGAAATATGAATATCAGGTCAGTGTAACCTACATGGATATTATCATTGAATGTGAAAAAATGGGCGATTACATCATCAATATCATGGAAGCGCTCAACCAGGCATCTAAACATAATTCTTAAAAAACTCATTAAGTTTAAGGTATAATCCGGACAAATGAGTACTTTTGTCCAGATTTTTTTTGATTAAAAATGATTGATTATTTACTTATTATTGCAGGTTTTACGCTGTTGATTTTCGGCGCAAGTTTTTTGGTTGACGGTGCTAGCGGGTTGGCTAAACGGTTTAATGTTTCAAACCTGATCATTGGTTTGACTGTGGTAGCATTCGGTACTTCAGCGCCTGAGTTGGTCGTAAACCTGGTGGCAGCGATTAATCCGGGGTCAACAGATATTGCTTTAACGAATATCATCGGCAGTAATATGATCAACACCTTTGTTATCCTAGGTGCTGCTGCGGTTGTATTTCCTATTGCTTCTCAAAAAAGTTCCAGAAGATTTGATATTCCTCTGAGTCTGATTGCTCCGGTTGCGGTATTTATGTTAAGCATGAACGGTATTTTATCGCTGTCTGACGGACTTATCCTTTTGTTGTTTTTCATCTGGTTCATGTATACTAACATTCGAAATGCTATTCGTCATCCGGAAGAAGAACAGGCTGAAGATTACAAACCTATGAAAATATGGAAAGCTGCGTTGTTAATTATTGGTGGGCTCATGGCTTTGGTAGGAGGTGCACAACTGATTGTCCCTTCCGCAACGAATATTGCTGTCAGATATGGTGTTAGTCAGTCTATTATTGGGCTGACCATTGTAGCACTTGGAACTTCTCTTCCCGAACTTGCCACATCGGTTGTAGCCGCTTTTAAGAAAAATTCCGATATTGCTTTAGGTAATGTTATCGGTTCAAATATATTCAACGTGTTTTTTATTCTATCCTTTAGTGCCATTATCAGGCCTTTACCTACTTATCCTGATATGAATATTGATTTAATTGTTACCGCTTTAGGAAGTTTACTGGTTCTCCTCTTTATTTATTCAAATAAGGAAAGAAATATAAAAAGATGGGGTGGACTACTGTTTTTGTTGTTTTATGCCGTATTTTTAAGTTGGAAAATATCGACGATAAATTAATAACTATTGAAAACTTATTTTTATTTGTATGAAAACATTTGATGTATATCCCTTATTCAATATTGAAATTGAAAAAGGAATTGGTTGCAGAACGTATGATAAACAAGGTGTTGAATATCTCGACTTATATGGTGGGCATGCTGTAATCTCTGTTGGACATTCGCATCCTTTCTTTGTACAGAAACTCACCAATCAAGCGGAAAAACTAATTTTTTATTCAAATTCAGTAATCAATAAATTACAGGAAGAATTGGCTGAGAAGTTAGGAAAACTTTCGGGTTATGATGATTATTCATTGTTCTTAATCAATTCAGGAGCAGAAGCAAATGAAAATGCACTCAAGTTAGCTTCTTTTCACAATGGTAGAAAAAAAGTAATTGCTTTCGAGAAAGGTTTTCACGGACGAACATCAGCCGCAGTAAAGGTTACCGACAACCCGAAAATTATTGCCCCAGTCAATGATGGTATGGAAGTGGAATTTTTTCCTCTGAATGACATTGATGGCGTTAAGAATTCCTTGCAAAAAGGAGATGTCTCAGCAGTAATTATTGAAGGAATACAAGGTGTAGGAGGTATCCAAATTCCTGAACCTGATTTTCTGAAAGAATTAAGTGAAGTCTGTAAAGCAAACGATACCATTTTAATTTTGGATGAAATCCAATCGGGTTATGGTCGGAGCGGTAAGTTTTTCGCGCATCAATATGCGGGTATTCGTCCCGATTTGATTACGGTTGCCAAAGGGATGGGTAACGGTTATCCCATCGGTGGTGTTTTAATCAGCCCGGTATTCAAAGCTGCACATGGTTTGCTCGGCACTACATTCGGAGGCAATCATCTTGCCTGTGTGGCAGCTATTGCTGTACTCGACATCATAAAAGCTGAAAACCTGATTCAAAACGCAAACAAAGTAGGAGAATATTTGCTCACAGAGCTTAAAAAATTTCCTCAAATTAAGGAGGTACGTGGTTTGGGATTGATGATCGGACTGGAATTTGATGAACCGGTAAAAGAAATTCGTAGCCGGTTGCTTTTTGAACAAAAAGTATTTACAGGAGCTTCCGGTACCAATATCATCCGGCTGTTACCACCCTTGTGTCTGTCGATGAATGATGCCAAATTGTTTTTGGAAAAACTAAAATCAGTGCTTTAACATAAATGCGCAAACTTCCTGTATGCATTCGGATATCGGTTTAAACCGGTATCCGAGCATTTTTACTGCTTTTTGCGAAGAATAGTAGGAGCGATTGGTGGCTGATATTGCAAAACTTCTGTCGATTATCGGGGTAAATCCAAACATCTTTCCTGCTGCTTCAGCAAGAAAACCTACAAAAGTCAGGAAATTTCTATTTACGTTAATAAATGGTTTCAATTTATGAAATCCCGTTGCCATCATGGTCAAGATTTCTTTATTCGAATTGTTTTCACTCACCAGTATAAATCTTTCGCCACAGATATCACTTTCCACAAGCTGAATCATTACTTTTACGACATCCTGTACATCCACATAACCAGAACCGCCAAGTGTATAAAATAGCATGCCTTTCCGTGATTTTTCGAAGATCAGGGAACTTCCCGAACTTGTTCCGGAAACCCCTAAAATAACACCCGGATTAACTATAACCGCATTTAATCCATTTTGAATAGCAGTCCAGACTTCCTGTTCAGCTTTATATTTGCTAATGGCATACAAAGATTTGTGATCTGATTTTTCCCAGGGAGTTTCTTCAGTTATTATTTCACGCTGATCGGTAAAACCACATGCAGCAATGGAGCTCACAAAACATAACTTCGACACTTTATTCTCAAGTGCAATAGAAACGACATTACGAGTCCCAACAACATTTGTATCCATCAGGGTATTATCTCCCTTACCTACAGAAACAACTGCAGCACAATGGAAAACCATTGAAATCCCATTCATAGCATCTCTTAGCGAAGCAAGATCAAGAATATCCGCCTCACGCCATGCAATTTTTTTCAGATAAACATCCGGTTCATTTGTGTAAAAACTAAAGATTGTTCTAAGAGGAGTTAAATTACTTGTTTTTCTTTTCAACGCAATTATTTGGTCATGTTTCTGTAATAAATGCCAAAGTAAATGCCCTCCTACTAATCCGGTAGCACCTGTAACTAATATCATAAGCTATTCAAAATTTTGTTCAAAAATACAGAAAGAAAATGTACTTTTGCATGAATATTATAAATTTCATACAATTACCACATGCAAAATATTTGTGTTTACTGCGCATCCAGTTCTCAGGTAAGACCCGTTTTTTTTGAAGCAGCAGAAAAACTCGGGAAGATTTTAGCCGAACAGGATTGCAGATTGATATATGGAGGAGGACATCGCGGTTTGATGGGAAAGATTGCTGATACTGTGTTGGCAAATGGCGGTCAGGTAACCGGTATAATTCCCGGATTTATGTGTGAAGTTGAATGGAATCACACTGGTTTAACTGAGTTGATACTGGTAGAAACCATGCACGAACGCAAAGAAAAACTGGCCAGGATGGCTGATGCCGCTGTAGCCTTA
>JAQWCZ010000282.1 GCA_028705705.1 Paludibacter sp. | reverse complement strand
CTTATCAGCCGGATAAGCCTTTATTTCAGAACCTGTTTCAGTTTTATATTCAATCTCATCCTTAATAACAATAAAATCTTTAGTTGCATCTTGTACTTCGATGCCTACTTCCTGTATTTTATCTCTGAATAAACGGGCGCTACCATCCAGAATTGGAAATTCCGGACCATCAACCTCAAACAAACAGTTATCAATTCCCGCGGCAAAGAAAGCTGCCATTGCATGTTCAATCGTGCTGATCTGCATGCGGTCATTACTAAGGACAGTTCCCCGAACTGTGTAACCAACATTTTCAGCAATTGCTTCAATTGTGGGTTTTCCTTCCAGGTCAGTTCGACAAATAATAATACCATGATTAACTGGTGCAGGATTGGCTTTTAGGCTTATATTCAGTCCGGTATGCAAAGCAATCCCTTCAATTACAAAAGAATCCCTGATCGTTTTTTGCTTCATTTCTCAATAATGTATCAGGAATTCTACGATTTAGATTCAATGATCTTTTCCAATTCCCCGACTTTCTTAATTAATTCGTTAATTGTTTTTTGTAACACAGGTAAATTTTTGTTGACGACATAGGATCGTCTGAAAATATTAATCGGCACAGCAGGATAACCTGAATAAATCTGGCCGGGAGTTTTGATGGAAGCGGCTAAACCTGCTTTGGCTCCTAATATGGTACCATCAGCAATGCTAACGTGTCCGGATATGCCTACCTGACCTCCGAGCATGACCCGTTTCCCTATTTTTGATGAACCGGCAATTCCTGTTTGCGAGGCAATTACCGAGTCTTCTCCAACTTCTACATTGTGAGCAATCTGCACTAAATTATCTATTTTAACCCCTTTTCTGATGATGGTGCTGCTTAGCGTTGCCCGATCGACAGTTGTATTCGCACCAATTTCCACATCATCTTCAATAACAACATTTCCGGTTTGTGGTATCTTTTTATAGGTACCTTCCTCTGTCGGTGCAAATCCAAAACCATCGGAACCAATTACTGCATTGGCATGTATTGTACAATTGTTTCCAATCACGGTGTCTTCATATATGCAAACGCCCGGATAAATCAAGACATTATCCCCAATCACGGTATTGTCGGCAATACTCACATTTCCATGTATGGAAGCTTTGTTACCAATCTTTACCTTCGATCCTATGTGCACGAATGGCCCAATATAGGCATCCTTACCAATTTCTGCTGTTGCATCGATTGCTGATAAAGAGGAAATGCCTGTTTTACGTGGTTTTCCGTTTGAAACCAAATTCATCAAAACCGCAAGCGATTCGTAAGCATTATCAACCCGGATTAACGTAGCTCTGATTGGTTTCTCAGGTACAAAGTCTTTATTCACAAGCACAACATCAGCTTTACAATTATAAATATAATTGATGTATTTTGGATTTGCCAGGAATGTGAGTGTACCGGG
Organism: Paludibacter sp.; assembly: GCA_028705705.1. Classification (GTDB taxonomy): domain Bacteria; phylum Bacteroidota; class Bacteroidia; order Bacteroidales; family Paludibacteraceae; genus Paludibacter. The sequence continues at coordinate 1,891 of JAQWCZ010000282.1, read as the reverse complement.
TTTTCCGTCCTCTATCTTTGAAAAATCATGTACGCTGATCTGAGGATCTCCTTCAACAGTTCCTCTTAAATATTCAGCTATTTGTCCTGCTGTAAATGTCATAAAAAAAATTTGGGCACAAAATTAATAAACTATTTCGATATAATCAGGTTTTTACTTGATTTTTCCTTATTTAATGTCTACGGTCTGTCATTGCGAGGAGTGAAGCGACGAAGCAACCTCCACGAAGCTGCACGTGGTTTATTCTCCAACAACGGCAACTTTATATCTTCATATAACAGAAGTAGTGCTTCATCACCTTTTTGGTCAACACCTGTATATTCAACATATCCGAAGCATCTGCAATGTCTTTGATACTGCCGTCTTTCATCAGTATATTGATGTTATCGTCTTTCGGTTGATAAGTGTCTGTGCTAACTATTTCATCTCCCATAAAATACCGGGCTTCTTCCATACTGATATGAAAATGATCCATATATTTTCTCAACGCCTCTTCCTGAACTTTTCCGTTAGTAGCTTCTGTCCTGATTTCAACTTTGAATAATTTTCTGTTTATAAAGGAGCTACAAAGAAGTGATAATACAAAATCAGGATGATTCGACCATACTTTTATAGCAGAGAAAAAGTCAGAATCATCCAGCATAACAAAGTTCTCAAATGCATTACCGCTAAATTCAAAATCAGCCAACCTGACTTTGTTGTACAGGAAATAACGTAAAGCCGGTGTGGCAAAGAGTTCAACTCCACTTGATGCGAGCTCTTTTGCGCGCTTCAGAATATTGACCAGCATTTTTTCTGCTGCAACTGAAGTTTTATGCAGATACACTTGCCAGTACATCAAGCGACGGGCAACAAGGAATTTCTCTATAGAATAAATTCCTTTGGCTTCTACAACCAATTGTCCGTCGTTCAGGTTTAACATCTTGATAATCCGCGATGCACCAATAATCCCTTCACTCACACCACAAAAAAAACTGTCGCGACTCAGGTAATCCAACCTGTCCATATCAAGCTGACCTGAAACCAACTGATGAAGAAACCGCTTTGGATATTTATTTCTGAAAATATCAATCGCCATATCAAGTTTACGCTCAAACTCCCGATTCATCTTCTCCATGATCAGCAGCGAAATTTCTTCATGACTGACTCCCGGCACTAAACTATGCTCCAGCGCATGAGAAAACGGCCCATGACCAATGTCGTGAAGCAAGATACAAGCCCTTACCGCTTCTTCTTCTGTAGCCGTAATTTCATGTCCTGCTATCCTAAGCTGACTGATGGCTTCCCCCATCAGATGCATCGCACCTATTGAATGTTGCAGGCGGGTATGCTGTGCCCCGGGATACACATAAGAGGAGAGCCCTAATTGCTTTATTCGATTTAGTCTTTGAAAATAAGGATGTTGAATAATATCATAAGGCAATCCGTCGGGTATATTAATAAACCCAAATACCGGATCATTGATAATTTTTCTTTTGTTATTCATATTATTTAAGCAAACAGATTAATTCCTTAACATATTTTAAGCAATTCTATCAGCCATTTCCAGGTCTTTTGGGTCGATAAAATACTTAATCTCTCATCGGGAGAATGTACCCCATACATTTGTGGGCCAATAGAAATCATATCCAGATGAGGGTACTTTTCTAAAAACAAACCACATTCAAGTCCGGCATGTATGGCTTTTACTTTTGGATCTTCATTGAAAAGAATTTTGTAAGCCAATTCAGCTTTTGCCAGTAATGCTGATTGAATATTGGGTTGACATCCCGGATATCCGTCCGATTGAATTACTTCAGCACCGGCCAGTTCAAACACCGCCTTCAATTGCGCAGCAATATCAGCTTTAGCAGTTTCTGAAGAGCTGCGCTGACTGGTATTAATTTCAATT
>JAQWCZ010000022.1 GCA_028705705.1 Paludibacter sp. | reverse complement strand
AACTTATCCACCATTCTTATGATCTCGTGGTTGTGGGATTACCCAAAAAATTAAAAATGGAATTAGGTACAGCATAAACATATTAGTAGTGTCCTGGTGAAAATAGTAAATTGTAACTGAGCAAATAGTAAATGTTTTCATGCGCATAGTCATACAAAGGGTTAGCCGGGCTTCCGTAACCATTGATCGGAAAATTAATGGAGAAATCGGAAAGGGTTTATTGGTGCTGCTTGGCATTGAAGAGGCCGACAACCAAACAGATGCCGACTGGCTTGCTGCAAAATTAGTTAATTTACGTATCTTTGACGATGAAAATGGTGTGATGAATCGCTCTGTCCTAGATATAAATGGTGAAATTATGGTTGTAAGTCAGTTTACTCTCCATGCTTTAACCAAAAAAGGGAATCGACCTTCCTACATCAAAGCTGCACGACCGGAACAAGCCATTCCATTATATGAGTATTTTTGCATTTTATTGGAAGAAAATACGGGAAAGGAAATCCAAACGGGCGTTTTCGGGGCTGATATGCAGGTTTCTTTATTAAATGATGGCCCGGTAACCATCATTATTGACAGTAAAAACAAAGAATAAGATGACTGTACGCAAACATATTCCAAATTTCATTACCATGTTTAACCTGTTTTCAGGAAGTATAGCGGTGTATTATGCTTTTCATGGTAATTTCAAGGTGTCCTTTTTGGCTATCCTGATTGCCGGGTTGTTCGATTTTTTCGACGGACTAGCTGCTCGTGCATTAAAAGCCTATTCACCCATGGGTAAGGAACTGGATTCACTGGCTGATGTAATCAGTTTTGGTTTAGCTCCGGGTGTAATCGTGTTTTCGTTGCTCGAACAAAGTGTATATCCTGAATGGGTAAAATTCGCCGGATTTATCATTCCTGTATTTTCAGCATTAAGATTGGCAAAATTCAATATTGATGAAAATCAAACAGCTTCTTTTATCGGATTACCGACCCCTGCCAATGCTATTTTCTGGGCAGGAATGGGCTATTCTTGCTCCGGATGGTTAACTGAAAACTCCTGGATAGTGCTTGTTTTAACTTTAGTCTTGAGTGCATTGCTTGTATCGAAACTTCCGATGTTTTCTCTAAAGTTCAAGGATCTACGATGGGCTGAAAACAAAATGCAATACATATTTCTGGGAGGATGCATTGCATTGTTGATTGTATTTGGATTAAATGCTTTTGCGCCGATTATCGGGTGGTACATACTGACATCAGCAATATTATATCCCTTCCTGAAATAATCATTTAAGTGAATTCCAGCCCTGCGCTTTCAGGGCAATTTCTTCCCCTTCACGACCGACAAGGTTCAATCCAAGTTCCGGTTTAGTTATATGACCTACAATACCAACTCCTTCCATAGTGATAATTTTTTCGTAATCATCAATTGATGCGGTGAAAAGCAGTTCATAATCCTCGCCACCATTTAAAGCCGCTGTAACAATGCTCATGTTTAATTCCTCTGCCATTACAACAGCTTGATAATTAATTGGAATCTTATCTTCGTAGATCCTACATCCGGCATTACTTTGGGTACAAATGTGAATCAACTCAGATGAAAGTCCGTCAGAAATATCCATCATTGCTGTGGGTACAATTCCCTTTTCTGCAAGAGCCTGAACGATGTCTCTTCGCGCTTCGGGTTTCAATTGCCGTTGTAGGATATAATCCTTCCCCTCAAAGTCAGGTTGCGATTCAGCATTGGCTGTAAATACAACCTTCTCCCTTTCAAGCAATTGCAGACCCATATAAGCAGATCCCAAATCTCCCGACACACAAATCAGATCATTCGCTTTTGCACCATTTCGATATACTACTTTATCCTTTTCTCCTTCGCCAATACAAGTGATGCTGATGGTTAAACCAGTCAGCGATGCGGAAGTGTCGCCGCCTACCAAATCAACTCCATAATGCTGACAAGCCAATTCAATTCCATCATATATCTGAGTCAAATCTTCAACTGAAAACCGTTTCGAAACCCCGATAGAAACCGTAATTTGTTTCGGCTGACCGTTCATCGCGTAAATATCGGAAAAATTAACCACCGCAGCTTTATAGCCCAAGTGTTTTAGCGGAGTATATACCAAATCGAAATGAATCCCCTCCAGTAATAAATCAGTGGTAACGAGCACTTGCTTGTCCTTGTAGTCCAACACTGCCGCATCATCTCCCACCCCTTTTAAAGTGGATGGATTATTAATCTTAAACTTTTCCGTCAGGTGTTTAATCAGCCCAAATTCCCCTAAAGTTGATATTTCTGTTCTTTGCATCAGCATGAAATTTTATCGATTCGTCTTTGGTGTCTTCCCCCCTCAAAATCAGTAGAGAAAAACACATCTACCATCTCACAAGCCTCTTCAACAGATATAAAGCGGGCAGGCAATGAAAGCACGTTGGCATTATTGTGCAAACGGGCAAGCCTAGCGATTTCGGGTGCCCAGCATAAAGCCGCACGAATACCGGCGTGTTTGTTAACCGTCATACTAATCCCATTCCCACTACCACAGATTGAAATGCCAAAATCAAACTCTTGCTGCTCCACTGCAGAAGCCATAGGATGAGCATAATCCGGATAATCAGAACTTTCTGCAGAATAAGCTCCGAAATCTTTCAGCTCTTTCACGTTTTTCGAATGGATGTAATCAATTAATTTGAGTTTCAGTTCATATCCTGCATGGTCGCTGCAGAAAGCAATTTTAAGTTCATTAAAGGGTTTCATGGATTTTTAGTTTTATAATTATCAAATCCTGCAATATTATATCAGGCAAATAAATTCACATCCTCTTTCGTAATCGGATTACCCCCAAGGATAATCAGTCGTTCTATAACATTTCTCAGTTCCCGAATGTTCCCGTTCCAGCTTTTTTGTTGCAACAAGTCAACTGCATTGTCCTCGATATTTTTCAGTTGAGTGCCCTGCTCAGCACATATCTGTTCAGTAAAATGCTCAACCAGCAAGGGGATATCTTCTTTTCTTTCTTCCAGGTCCGGCACATGAATCGGGATGACATTCAGCCGGTGATATAAATCTTCCCGAAAATTTCCTTTCTCAATTTCAGTTTTTAAATTTTTATTCGTTGCCGCAAAGACCCGCACATTTACTTTGATACTTTTATCACTTCCCACACGTGTCAACTCGTTTTCCTGCAACACACGAAGTACTTTCGTTTGTGCTGACAGACTCATATCTCCAATCTCGTCCAGAAAGATAGTCCCTCCATCAGCCTGTTCAAACTTACCGATGCGCTGTTTTATGGCTGATGTAAATGAACCTTTTTCATGTCCGAACAACTCACTTTCAATGAGTTCTGATGGGATAGCCGCACAGTTCACCTCAACAAAAGGAGAATTTGCACGGTTACTTTTCTCATAAAGCAAGCGAGCCACAACCTCTTTCCCGGTACCGTTCGAACCGGTAATCAGCACACGTGCATCTGTTGGTGCTACCCGATCGATCATTTCTCGTACCTTCTGAATGGCAGGAGATTGTCCAATCATTTGGTGTTTCGTAGCTACCTTTTTTTTCAGCATCTTCGTTTCGGTGACCAGCGTACTTTTATCCAACGCATTTCTTACAGTAATCAGAAGCCGATTCAGATCGATGGGTTTTTCAATAAAATCAAAAGCACCTTTTTTGATGCATTCCACTGCTGTTTCGATGTTCCCATGTCCGGATATCATCACCACAGGCGCTTCTACTTCTTTTTCTTTCAAGGCTGTAAGCAATTCTATTCCATCCATTTCGGGCATCTTGATGTCTGAAAAAATGACATCAAACAACTGGTTACAGGCAATATCGAGTCCCTGCTTTCCATTTTCAGCCAACAGCACCTGATGTTTTTCAAATTCCAGGATATCCTTCAGGGTATTTCGGATGCTTCGTTCGTCGTCAATGATTAATATTTTTGCCATGATTCAGCTTTTTGTTTTTAAATCAAAACCAATGTCTGATCTGAAATATTTCTTTTCAAATTCGACTAAATTTGCATTTTTAAAAGATTGTGCGAGCGCTTCCTCTTTCGTCTTTCCGTATGAACTGATTGCCATTACCCGTCCTCCTGAAGTAACTAAGTTCCCGTCTTTTATAGCAGTACCAGCATGGAAGATAACGCTTCCTTGAATTTTATCCAATCCTGAAATTACTTTTCCTTTTTCATACACTTCCGGATAACCACCCGAAACCAACATCACAGTTACGGCAGCACGTTCATCAAATTCAACTGATTTTTCATCCAGATTGCCTGCTGCAACTCCTTTAAGTAAATCCACCAAATCTGTTTTCAGTCGCAACATAACCACTTCTGTTTCCGGATCACCCATGCGGGCATTATACTCGATTACATAAGGTTCATTACCTACTTTTATCAGTCCGAAGAAAATGAATCCTTTGTAGATAATTCCTTCGCTATATAGTCCTGCAACCGTAGGTTTAATGATGCGATCTTCGACCTTTTGCATAAACACATCATCAGCAAAAGGAACCGGAGAAACGGCCCCCATACCACCGGTATTCAGACCTTTATCACCTTCTCCGATACGTTTGTAATCTTTTGCTTCCGGTAAAATCTGATAATGCTTCCCATCAGTAATCACAAACACAGAACATTCAATTCCGGAAAGAAACTCTTCAATTACCACTGTTTTACTGGCAGCGCCGAATTTTCCATCAAGCATATTTTTCAATTCAGAAATCGTTTCATCCAGGTCATTCAAGATCAACACGCCTTTACCGGCAGCCAGTCCATCTGCTTTCAACACATAAGGCGCCTGCATGGTCTTCAGAAATTCAATTCCTGCCTGCAGGTTTTTCCCGGTAACACTCATGTATTTTGCTGTCGGGACATGATGACGTAACATGAATTTCTTAGAGAAATCTTTACTACCTTCAAGCTGAGCACCTGTTTTATCCGGACCAATTACCGGAATTTCTCTCAAATCTTCATCATTTCTAAAATAGTCAACAACTCCTTTAACCAATGGGTCTTCCGGTCCAACCACCACCATATCAATTGCATATTCCAATACAACTTTCTTTAACGTTGGAAAATCATCCGTTGCAACAGGTATATTTGTGCCGACAGAAGCAGTCCCCGGATTTCCCGGAGCAATATATAAATGATTTAAGTCAGTACTCTGAGCAATTTTCCACGCGAGTGCATGTTCACGACCTCCGGAACCAAGTAGAAGTATATTCATTTCAATTTTTTGTATTTATGCACACAAAAGTAATATAATATTGGGGCATTTACAATTGATATATGATATCTTGACTTCAAATCTTAGGGAACAGTAAGACAAAATAACAAAAGAAGGTTAGTTTTTAATTTTTCTGAATTCATTGGTGTCAATCTCAAATTTTCCATGAATGAGCTGTTCTTTCCACTCTTTAATAGTTAAACCGGTCTTTTGTTTCACTGTTCTTTTCATCGTATCAATTGAGCCGAATCCGCATTTTACAGCAAGTTCTTTCTGTGTAAAATAATTTTCTTCTTCAATCGTTTCCTTTAAAGCATTTAACCTATATTGGTTAATGTAAGAGCAAAAATTTTGATTATAGAAGATGTTGATAGAGGATGATACATAGGAACGATTTGTGCCTATTATTGCCGCAAGGTCGTGTATTGAAAGTTCAGGATTTGTATACATTTTTTGGTTGGTCAGTATATAGTCAAGCTTTTCAGCAATTTCACGAAGTTGTTCGATATTTGGTCTTGAAGAGGGTGCTTCTGTATTGCTAATCAAATGAATAAATTTTGCTTTTTTCTTCCGTTTCTGCAAGATAAGCAAAACAAAACTACAAACTAATGTTAAGGCTATTGTAATCAGACCTGGATGTAACATAACAAGATAATTTTACAGTTATTAAAATAAGATTTATAAAAAAACAAACAAAAAAGACGTCTATTCCTTATTTTTCTTGCGCAAAAATAATACATTTGTGTCAAATCCTTGTTTTTATACACCTGAGAATTACATTATTTTACTTATTGCGTATCTTTTTTTACAAATTGAGTAATTGTAAATTAACATTCAAACGAAATAAAAAATAAATTGAATGGAGATGTAAGAAATAATAATTATGTTCGTCATTAAATATGTATGGAGAAAACCCAATTTGCAAATCAAATACTAACCCTTTCAGATAAACTTTTCCGTCTCGCTAAATCAATTTTACGAAACGAGGATGCTGCGCGCGATGCTGTTCAGGATTTGAATTTGAAATTGTGGGAAAAAAGAGCTCAGCTAAAACAGGTAGATAATTTACCTGCATTCTTGATGCGTTCGATGAGGAATCAGTGTCTGGATGTGATAAGGCAAAAACGTGAGAAAAATGAGTTACCGATTGATATTATTTACGATGGTTTAACTCCTTATCAACATACAGAACAAAAAGACATGGCAAAAAATGTCTGTTATATGATTGATAATTTACCTGAATTACAACGAACAATTATCAGGATGCGTGATGTAGAAGGAATGGAAATGAAAGATATATCTTTTGTGACAGGTATCAGTGAAAATGCGGTATGTGTAAATTTATCCAGAGCGAGACAAAAAATCAGGGATCAACTAATAAAAGAATCAAAACAAGTAGAGGAAAGAACATGGACATCATAAATAAAATTATAGATAAGTATTTCAACGGAGAAAGTTCAAGAGAAGAAGAAAAAATACTGAAATACTATTTTAATTCAAACAAGCTCGCACCGGAACATCTGGTTTTCAAACCTTTGTTTGATGCTTTTGAAATCGAAGCAAATGAATCTTATAAAATAAAAAAACCAAAGAAATTCTTCATACAAAAATGGGCATTTGCCGGGAGTGGTTTTGCAGCAGCAGTTTTGTTGACTTTATGGCTTTTCGGTTCTCCAGCATTTCAAGGTGATTATGCTATTGTAAACGGCACAAGAATAAACGACCACGAACTTGCACAACAATTAGCTGAATCGAAAATGAATAAAGTGGGACAGATGCTCGATGAAAAGCTCAAACCACTCGAAAGCATACAGATGGTAAGAAACAGTCTCAAACCAGCAAAAAAAATTGGGGAAATAAGGGACGAAATTAACTGTATCAAACAAAAACTGATCATGGAATAAATAAAACAATTAACAATCACACAAATACGAACAATCAAAACAAACAGAAATATGAAGAAGATAATTTTATTCGTTGTAACTGTCATTTTTACTTTCTTGACAACTGAAGCGCAAACCTTACAAAAATTTTATAATAAATATGCTGACGACGAACGTTTTCAATATGTTTCAATCAACAAAGGAATGATTAATTTGGGATCTGTTGTAGGGGGAATTTCTAAATCTGATCAGAAAAACCTGTCAAAAATGAATACTTTAAAAATATTAACACTTGAAGCTGACTCTGAATCAGCCATTATGAAAAGTGTATTAAATGAAATAGATCATATTGTATCAGACGGAAGATTTGAAGCAGCAGTTGAAGTCCGCGATAAGGGAGAATGAGTAAATATTTATTACCGGGTGACCGGAAATGATAATGCTGATATGTTGATCATAACAAAAGATATAAGCGAATTCAACTGCATCTGGATTACCGGAAAAATGACAAAAGAAGAAATGATGAATACGTTCTCGTCACAATATATACAGGAGAAACCATTGGCTAATGCAAATACGGCAAAATTTTTGCTGTTGTTATGATACAAAAACCATTTTTTATTTAACTTTTTGACTTTTTGACTCAGACCATCTGACATAGCGTTGTTGGATGGTTTGTTTATTATCAGCTTTTCATTTCAACACTTTAAACTTCCATATTAACCCGATTGAAGCATTGTGTTCATATCCATAACCCAGTGATGGATATATCTGATATATGCCCGGTCGGTAATTCAAGCCCAGGTGAAAATGTTTTTTCAGTCTCCATTGAATATTAAAATTCAACCCGACCATCCTTTGTTGCGTTTTCCTCGATCTGTCAATCCCAGAAAAAATATCCTGTTCAGAATCATGCCACAACATATCGTGATACATCCAATTATTTTCGCTATAAGATAGTCCGTAACCGAGAGCAATATTCTTCAACCTGAGGTTATCTGAAATTGTATAGTATTTGGAATTCATGGTTTCATAAGAAGAAAAATAATCAAGCGGGACAGGAAACGGAATAGGGAAATCAAGGATAACACCATGATTGAGACTAATAAATTTATTATTCGTATAATTATAATCCGCACCTAAATCATACCCAAAAAATCCAACGCTCTGTTTCTTTCCTGCATTTTGAGGACGCATGTTGAACCAGTTAAAATAGGGGATTGAGAAATTCAGATAAAGCTGTCCTTTTCGTTGTGGTGCAAATTTTTCCGGTTTGAGATCGGATGTTGCAAAATTCAGATATAACTCTTTCTGATAATCGTATTTTTTGGGTGAAAAGAAATCCACAATTAATCCTGTCCCATAATTAAAAAAATTCAACCAAAGCGTTCCGGACAGACGGGGACGAGCAACAAATGTTTTTCGGGTTGTGTCCTGTATTGCTTCAATAATTAAAGGTTCCGGACTCCTTTTTACCAATATTCGCTGTTGCTCATTAACAGTTATATCATAATTTTCAAACTGAATTTGGGTGGGTCTATCTGTATAAACTGTCAATCTGGTACGTTCATTATTTAAAAGTGTTGCACAAGAATGTAAAAATAATATCAAAAGTACGAATATCAGATTCTTCATATTCAGACAATATTATACAGAAATTATTCACAAAGGTATCATAAATCTCATAAAAAACAGCATGCAACTTAAATCGCATACTGTTTTTTATTGTGTTTATTTATGAATTACCTTTTACTGACAAATAGTACATCCTTCACATTTAGACAATTCTCCTCTCAGTCTTTTCTCCACCAACATTTTTATGCGATCGGCTAGCGCCGGAATGCGTATATTATCGATGACATCAGCCGTAAAGGCAAACATCAGCAACAACCTGGCTTCTTCATAAGGAATACCACGGGTACGCATATAAAACATGGCTTGCTCGTCAAGCTGACCAATGGTTGCACCATGCGAACATTTCACATCATCGGCATAAATCTCAAGCTGAGGTTTGGTACGCATCTTCGCAGTACGATTCAGCAAGATATTCCGGTTGGTCTGATAAGCCCGTGTTTTCTGCGCATCTTTAGCAACATAGAGTCTGCCTGTAAATGCTCCTTTTGAAACATCATCCAACACATATTTAAATAACTCATTCGAATGGCAGTTCGGCATGTTGTGCAATACAGAAGTGAAATTATCCACCTGTTGTTTTTTGTCTGCAATCACCATCCCACAAAGTTCAGTTTCGCAGTTTTCTCCATTCAGCGCAATTTCAATGCTGTTACGGGTCAAGCCGTTATGCAGGGTTATAACGTTGCCCAGCACATTTGATGAGGCCTGCTGTTCGATTAGCAGGGTAGATAAATTGGTCGTTTTGATGTGGGTATTCTCCAGTTTATAATGCTCGTAAGTAGCATTCTCAGCCACAAAAACCTCTGTAACCCGGTTGGAGACAAAGCGCACATCGTCAACCGTATGGTCACAAACCAACAATTGTGCTTTTGCGCCCTCTTCGAGAATGATGAGGTTATGCGCATTGGCCATAAAATCGACATCAGCACGCATGATGTTAACCAACTGCACCGGACGGTCGAGCTGTACATTTTTAGGCACATACATAAAGAAACCGTCTTGCGCAAAGGCTCCATTGAAAGCAACCAGACCGTCTTGTTTTTGCGTTGACAAGCGACCATAATATTTTGCCACCAAATCAGGATGTTTTTCTGCTGCTTCTTTCAGGCTACAGATAACCACTTCCTTTGGTAAATCATCATTTTGTTCATTATATTCTGGATAAAAAGCATCGTTAACCACGAAGTACAGGTAAGATTGAATCCCCGGCACATCACATTTAAAAGCCTGATAAGGATCCACTGGAAAATCGAGCCGTCTGACATTCAGCCCGTAATCCAGCGAAAGCATTTCTTTCAGATCGGTGTATTTATAGTTTTCGAGTTTGGTTGTCGGGAAACCCATTTTTTCAAACAAAGCAAAAGAGGCATCGCGTGATTCATTCATCACGCGCGCCGCATGTTGCTTAATCAACGAATGATGGGCTTTGTACAAATCAATATATTGTTTTTCCATGCAAGCAAATTTTGTTTTCGTTTAAACCGCAACCTCCTGTTTGATCCAGTCGTAACCCCTGGCTTCCAGTTCCATCGCCAGATCCTTGCCCCCTGATTTCACAATTTTCCCGTCGTACAACACATGCACATAATCAGGAATGATGTATTCAAGCAGACGTTGATAGTGCGTAATCACGATGGTCGCATTTTCGGGAGACTTCAACTTATTAACACCGTTAGCCACAATACGAAGCGCATCGATATCCAGTCCGGAATCGGTTTCATCCAGGATTGCCAGTTTTGGTTCAAGCATGGCCATCTGGAATATTTCATTTCTTTTCTTCTCACCTCCAGAAAATCCTTCATTTACTGAACGGTTGGTAAGCTTGTTATCCATTTCAACAAGTGCTTTCTTCTCACGCATAATCCGTAAAAAATCAGTGGCTGATATCGGTGGAAGTTCTCTGTACTTACGTTGTTCATTGATGGCAGTACGCATGAAGTTAACCATACTCACACCCGGAATTTCCACCGGATACTGAAAACTCAAGAAAATGCCTTCGTTGGCTCGTTCTTCAGGAGCCATTTCCTGTAAATCTTTTCCTTCGAAAATAATACTTCCCTGGGTTACTTCAAATGCAGGATTGCCGGTAATAACAGAAGAAAGTGTTGATTTTCCGGAGCCATTCGGTCCCATGATGGCATGAATTTCACCGGGTTGTACCGACAAATTCAGCCCTTTTAATATCTCTTTGCCATTGATACTGGCGTGCAGGTTTTTTATTTCTAACATGAGGTTATTTACTCTTTTTATTATTTACAATTTACAATTAAAAAAGTTAGCTGAACATTAAATATTTAAACTCTTGAACCTTTGAACCCATAATTAACCACTAACAACTAACCATTTTACACTTATCCCACAGAGCCTTCCAACGTTATTTGCAGCAGTTTCTGCGCTTCCACCGCAAACTCCATCGGTAATTTATCTACCACTTCTTTTGCGTAGCCATTTACAATTAGACCGACTGCATCTTCGGTAGAAATCCCCCGTTGATTGCAATAGAAAATTTGATCTTCCGATATTTTTGAGGTGGTGGCTTCGTGTTCCACGATGGCCGATTCGTTGTTTACTTCCATATATGGAAAAGTATGAGCGCCACATTTATCACCCAGCAACAAACTGTCGCATTGCGAGAAGTTACGTGCATTCTCGGCATTGGCCCCGACTCTTACCAAACCACGGTAGCTGTTCTGACTTACCCCTGCGGAAATCCCTTTCGACAAAATATGTGAACTGGTATTTTTCCCCAGGTGAATCATTTTCGTTCCTGTATCAGCCTGCTGATGGTGATTGGTCACCGCAACTGAATAAAATTCAGCAGAAGAATTATCTCCCTGTAATATACAAGATGGATATTTCCAGGTGATAGCCGAACCGGTTTCAACCTGTGTCCAAGAAATGTGCGAGTTTTCACCTTTGCAAATTCCCCGTTTGGTTACAAAATTATAGATCCCACCCTTACCTTCCTTGTCTCCCGGATACCAGTTTTGAACTGTTGAATACTTGACATCCGCATTTTTCATCGCCACAATTTCAACGATGGCAGCATGTAATTGATTTTCGTCGCGTTGCGGAGCTGTACAGCCTTCGAGATAAGAAACATAGCTATCCTCTTCAGCTACAATCAAAGTTCGTTCAAACTGACCGGTATTGACCGCGTTGATACGGAAATATGTCGATAATTCCATCGGACAGCGCACCCCTTTCGGGATATAAACAAAAGAGCCATCGCTGAAAACGGCACTGTTCAGCGCAGCATAGAAATTATCGGTATGAGGCACCACCGTTCCCATGTACTTTTTCACCAGATCGGGGTGATGCTCCACCGCTTCACTGAAAGAACAGAAAATAATGCCCATTTCAGCCAGTGTTTCTTTAAACGTTGTTTTCACCGAAACCGAATCCATCACCGCATCTACCGCGATACCCGACAAAGCTTTTTGTTCTTCGAGTGGAATACCCAATTTATTAAATGTGGCCAGCAGCTCAGGATCAACTTCATCCAGACTTTGGGGAGCATTCTTACGGGGAGCCGCAAAATAGGAAATGGACTGATAATCAATCTCAGGTATTTTCAAGTGTGCCCAGGTCGGTATCTTCATAGTCAACCAATGCCGATAGGCTTTCAGACGAAAATCAAGCATCCATTCCGGCTCATTTTTCTTGGCTGAAATAATCCGCACCACATTCTCATTCAACCCTACCGGAATCACTTCCGTCTCAATATCGGTCGTAAATCCGTATTTATATTCGCTTTGCGTTACTTCGTGTATAATTGTATCTGACATAATCGTTAAAAATTGACTGCAAATTTAATAAAAATCGCATAGGTACCGAAATAACACCTGTTATACAGGTTTTGTTTAATCAGATTGTTTTAATTGTGTTTCTTTAAATTATCTCAGAATATTAAGCGATTGAACCTGCCTCCCCAATTTATTATTGATCAAATAAAAAAGCAAGCGTGCTTTTGGCTAATCGCACGCTTGCTTTTTAGGAAAAGTCTTAGAACGTTTCAGGAAAAGGACGCCTGCTTTTGGGTAATAGCAGGCGTCCTTTTTGGTTTAACAAGATTTTGTCTGATTTTATACTGTCTTTATCCTTAACGCAATAGTAGTCTTGAAATAAAAACATGTGTTGCCTCTTCAGACAAGACCCGAATGAAATAAATACCTGACGACATTTGTCCCCGATCGAATACAGTGCTTGATTGTGTTACTGGTTCTACACGTACCGGTTTCCCGCTAATGTCGAGTATGGTCATTTCGTAGGTTTTGCTCATGTCGATATTCGGTAAATCAACAATAAAACGATCTGTTGCCGGCTGCGGATATACGAGCGCTTGCAACTGTATCGGATTATACACAGACAAAGCCGGACAGGTCGTTGTTTTCACCGTAAATTTATTTCCTGAAGGAGCATCGTATTCGTAACAGGTAGATTGCGAGATACCCGTGACATCAACCGACTGTGGATTTGCATTTTTACTAAAAATCACGTTCACACTGGTGATGCTTTCGGGGAAAGTATAACTAAACCAGTCATTCCCCATGTCATTCATCAACTGTCCCGGCCAGGCGCCAAAGACATTTCCACCTGCATGCCAGGCCCAGAGATGTACTCCTGAAGCACCCCAGTCGGTCGGGCGTTTAAAGGAAACTGTGATGCCTCCCGGCTCCGGCTCCGGATCGGGCAGGTTACTGCTGATGTTGATTTTATAATCCTGACCATTGTTGTTATCCCAGGTATTGTTTCCATGATTGATGACGAAATTAACGGCTGAGACTTTCTGAGCTGCGTTATTAAACGGTCCAAGCGTTACCTGCCATTGGTCACCTACCTTTGCAAAAGGCGTTTCAAGGGCTGATCCGGCTGTAGTAGTGGTGCCTTCGGGACGATAAGCCGTATTTGGAGTTGTCCAACTTCCGCCAACTCCATTAACGCCCCAGTGCAGTTTACTGGTAGCTGTTGCGGTAGTACACGTAATTACAATCACGCTGTCCTGGTTGGGAGCTTCGGGTGACCAACTCACACCGCCGGCACCACCACCCGATTCACCATCACCGGTACCTACATACACATGCTGAATCGGTGATTTAAATACATTTCCTTTAGCGTCAACCGCT
>JAQWCZ010000281.1 GCA_028705705.1 Paludibacter sp. | reverse complement strand
AGTTTTACAGGAAATAAATAGTAATGTTACTGCATTCGGTGTTGATTATTTTACAAACAATTTGCCTTATGCAACTGTTGAAGAAGAACGAAAGGGGTTTGTAGCAAGATCAATAGCAGATATTAACGAATCAATAAAGAAGGTTGTCAAAGATGTTCGAGGTTGAAGATTTACTTATAAACAGTTTTGACAATGCAGAGTTTGACTTACCAACAAAAACCGAGAATGAAATATATGATCCGGTAATTGGTACAGCTTATGCGGAATTAATTGTATTGCCTAATGAAAAAACAGCATATTCAGTAAAAAATACTAGCTTGTAACAAAAAACAGTTATCCACTTACCAGCAAAGGGTTCATTTCATTGAAATTAAATGGCATGGAGTTGCCTAACCCCGGAGTTTATTTAATTAAACCCGATTTATCGACAAATACAATTTATTCAGAAATATTTATGTGAAACTTAAAAAAATCATCAAAAATGGCTACAGATTATAAAACACCGGGAGTCTATGTTGAGGAAATTTCAAAATTCCCACCATCAGTTGCTCAAGTTGAAACCGCCATACCAGCTTTTGTTGGTTACACCTCAATAGCTGTAATTGACAGAATTGATTACCATGCAGAGAAGATTTACAAACCGATAAAAATAAGCTCATTACTTGAATATGAGTTTTTCTTTGGCGGACCACCTAAACCAACATCAATTGAAATTGATTTCAAGTCGGATAATACAGTAAATAAAGTTGCCGTTAACAGCAAGAATTTACTTTATGATTCCCTAAGAATGTTCTATGCAAATGGTGGTGGAGATTGTTATATAGTGTCTGTAGGAAAACACAGAGGCAAATCTGATAATGTAAGTAAGGATGATCTGAAAAAAGGATTGGACTCTATTAAAAAAGTAGATGAGCCAACGTTGTTGATAATTCCCGAAGCAGTGAATCTGGATGCCGCTCAGGCAGGTGAAATACACGTTGCAATGCTAACTCAGTGCAAGGATTTACAGGATAGATTTGCAATACTTGATATTGTTGACGGCGCAACAGAACCGACCCCCACAAACGATCCTATACTTACATTCAGAAGCAATGCAGGAATGAACTTCCTTAATTACGGCGCTGCATACTATCCTTGGCTTAAAACCACCTTGTCATTCAGCGTAGATTATGACACTGTAAAGAGCGGCACTTACAAGAAGGAGGGAAGCCCGATTGCTGACATCGAGATCCTGTTAAATAATAAGCTGGTGAGTGATGTTAAAATTATTGATCTTGATATAGCTCAGAAATCAACTTTTACAACCCCGGTTCCAGGAGACATAACAGATCATTCTGGATTGAAAACATTTGGAGAGGCAATATTTGATTATGCCTTGAAATTTTTAAAACTGACCATAAATGATAGTGATGTGGAAAACAAATACTCTGCAAAGAGTATCCATACAAAATTCACGAAAGAAAACTCTGATTTACATAATCTGTTGCAACTGCTATTTGACTATAATCATTTTAGTCAAAAGTCACAAAATCCTCATTTGAGTGATGACTGGAATAATCACCTGATTGAAAAAGACTTTGCGGCTGAGTTCTCGTTGTTATTTAAAACTCCGGGTACCGACAACAACATCTTCCCGGATCCGGATCCTGTAGGAAATGGAACTCCTTACTTCTTAGCACTTAACAAAAAGCTGGAGAAACTGGTGTCGGATTTCTATAGCGAACTGAAATCATCAAGGGCAAAGCGTACTGAACAATTCATGTCGTTAGACACTGTTTATCAAAACATTGTTAATGCAATAAACAGTAAGGGTATTGTTTTACCTCCTGGAAGTGCAATTGCAGGAGTATATGCAATGGTAGACCGTGAAAGGGGAGTATGGAAGGCACCTGCAAATGTGAGTCTTACAGCAGTTAAAGGTCCGGCAATTAATATCACACATGAAGATCAAGAGAATTTGAATGTAGACACAGTAGCAGGAAAATCGGTGAACGCAATTCGAGCATTTACTGGTAAAGGCACTTTGGTCTGGGGTTCACGCACTTTAGCCGGGAACGATAACGATTGGAGATACATTCCTGTACGAAGATTTTTTATTATGGTAGAGGAGTCAGTAAAAAAGGCTACTGAGCAGTTTGTTTTCGAACCTAATGATGCCAATACCTGGGTTAAGATAAGAGCTATGATTGAAAACTTCCTTTTCCTGCAATGGCGTGCAGGAGCTCTTGCAGGTGCTAAACAAGAACATGCATTTTATGTAAGAATCGGGTTGGGACAGACAATGACAGCTCAGGATATTCTGGAAGGCAGAATGAATGTAGAAATTGGAATGGCAGCAGTTCGTCCTGCTGAATTTATAATTCTTAAATTCTCCCATAAAATGCAGGAGTCATAAAAACAACAATAACACTAAAAAAATATAATTATGGCAGCAACTTATCCATTGGTAAAATTCCATTTCCTTGTAGAATGGGGTGGTACAAAAATAGGATTTACTGAAGTTTCCGGACTGGATGTGGAAACTCAGGTAGTTGAATATAGGCACGGCGCAAGTCCTGAGTATTCTAAAACAAAAATGCCGGGAATGCAGGTATACAGTAATATAACTCTCAAACGCGGCACCTTCAAAAGTGATAATGAGTATTTTAATTGGTGGAACAGTGTTAGTCTGAATACAATAACACGCCGTAATATTACTATCAGCCTGCTTAATGAAAATCATGAGCCGGTTATAACCTGGAAAGTAAAAAATGCATGGCCTACAAAGATTCAATCTACAGATTTAAAAGCAGATGGAAATGAAGTGGCAATCGAAAGCATGGAATTAGTGCATGAAGGGTTAACAATTCAAAATGATTAAAAATGGCAGATAAAGATCTTCACTTGGGTTTCCACTTTAAAGTAGAATTTACAAATTTTGAAGGTGAGTTTCAGTTTCAGTCGGTTTCAGGTTTAAATGTAGATTTAGAAACTGAAACGATTGCAGAAGGGGGTGAAAACAGGTTTAAACATACTTTACCTGTAAGGACAAAATATCCCAATCTAACATTAAAGAGAGCACTTATTGTCAATTCATCACTTATTGACTGGTGCAGAAAAGCGATTGAGAATTTTGAGATAAACCCTACTAACCTCACCGTAAAACTGTTGAATAGAAATCACGAGCCTGTTATTACGTGGAGTATTGCTCATGCATGGTCTGTTAAATGGTCTGTGGAAGATCTCAATGCTGAAGAGAGTAAGGTTGTAATTGAATCTATAGAACTGGTATACAATTATTTTAATATAATTAAAAATGGCAATTGAGATTCAGGAATTGCATGTCAGGGTAAATGTAAATGAAAGCCAGGG
>JAQWCZ010000280.1 GCA_028705705.1 Paludibacter sp. | reverse complement strand
TTACTGTGTTAATCATGGGAATTTTATTGACAGGCTTTGCTGTGGTAGCAGCCATCATGCAAGAAGCCGGGGGTCAGAATTTGGTTGATTTCGCGACCGGAGTCATGAGTTTTTCTTATGCCGGAACGCTCGGGGTTTTTTTATGCGCAGTTTTCACCAAAAGAGGGAATGTAAAAAGTGTCATTGGTGGCTTACTATCCGGGTGTATTATCGTTTTCCTGCTACAACCTAATATTATGGGTGCATGGACGAATACTATTTTTGGATCTTCTTTCGAGATAGCATGGCCATGGTGGACTTTAATCGGTGGAACAGTGAGTTTTGTAGTCTGCTGTTTAGGAAAATCCAAAAAAAAATAATTTAATTACTATAAAGAAAAAATTTATACGTATGAAACAAGCATTGTTAATCTCTCCCAAAAAAATAGAAATTCAGGAAGTTCCAGACTTAAAAGCAACTTCTTTAAAAGACAACGAGATATTATTAAATATCAAAAAAATCGGGATTTGTGGTTCGGATATACATACCTATCATGGGAAACATCCTTCTGCTATCTATCCGTTAATTCAGGGACATGAATACGCAGGCATTGTCGTTGCTGTTGGGAAGAAGGTAACATCCGTTAAACCGGGGATGAAAGCTACCGGTCGACCGCAAATTGTATGCGGAACCTGTAATCCTTGCAAAAAAGGACAATACAATATTTGCCATAATCTTAAGGTGGAAGGTTTTCAGGCAAATGGTGTCGCAAGGGATTATTTTATTATACCTGAAGACAGGGTGGTGGTTGTTCCCGACAAGATTAATTTGGATCATGCGGCCATGATAGAACCTGTTGCCGTTGCAGCGCATGCGACAAAACGTCCACGTGACATGGCAGGAAAGAATGTCGTGGTATCAGGCGCCGGTACAATCGGGAATTTGATCGCTCAATTTGCATTGTTAAGAGGTGCCAAAAAGGTTGTCATTACAGATGTAAGCGACTTTAGGCTGAAAACAGCCCAAAAATGCGGGATTAAATATGTTATCAACGTGAGTAAAAATTCTTTAGAAAATCAGTTACACGAAATTTTTGGTTCAGAAGGCTATCAGGTAGCTTTTGAATGTGCCGGAGTTGAATCTTCAATTCGAAATTTAATGACTACAATTGAGAAAGGTAGTGATATCATCATTGTTGGAGTTCACGCTAAAGACCCGGCAATCAACATGGAAGAATTAGGAGAGCATGAACTTTATTTAATCGGATCTTTGATGTATTTGCACGAGGATTATCTTGAAGCTGTACATGAACTGTCATCAAAAAAGATAAAATTAGAGCCACTGATTACCAATCATTTTAGCTTTAAAGATTACGCTTTGGCTTATCAATTCATTGATCAGAACAAGGATAGAAGCATGAAAGTGATGATTGATTTATAATGTAAATAACCCTTATAAAAAATCGATACACGGATGAAGAAATTTAAAATTGCCGGATTTGGAGAAGTTCTTTGGGATATGCTCCCTTCAGGGAAGGTCATGGGTGGTGCACCTTTAAATTTTGCATATCATACAACCCAATTCGGTTGTGAAGGATTTATCATTAGTGCATTGGGGTCAGACACATTAGGGTTGGAATTATTGGATCTGATTCAAAAAATTAAGGTAAAAACAAATTGTCTTCAAGTTAACCATCACTTAACAGGAACTGTAGATGTAAAACTTGACAACAATGGAACTCCTACGTACAAAATAACCGAAAATGTCGCGTGGGATTTCATTGCATGGGATGATAATATAAATATATGTTCATCAGAATTAGATGCAGTCTGTTGGGGGACATTGGCACAAAGAGAAAAACAATCCCAATCTGTTATCCTTCAACTATTACAATCTGTGAAACCGGACTGTTTAAAGGTGTTTGACTGTAATTTTAGAGGCACTTATTTTAATAAAGAAGTTATAATAACCTCTTTAAAATATGCAAACGTATTCAAATGCAACGAAGAAGAATGGCCTGTGTTGGAATCATATTTTTATTTACAGGGGACTATTGAAAATCAGATAATACAACTTGCAAATAGGTTTGATTTGTCATATTTGGCTTATACGATGGGGAAAAACGGTAGTATTGTATTTCACAACGGGAAATTTAACTATCAGCAGTCATCAAAAATTAACATCGTAGATACTGTTGGTGCCGGTGATTGTTTTACAGCAGTATTAACAGTAGGCATCCTGAATGAGTTGCCAATTGATCTAATTCATAAAAAAGCAGTTGAATCGGCAGGTTTTGTTTGCACGCGAGCTGGAGCTACTCCGACATTATTGAATACTTCATGGGAAGTTTAAATGTGCCAATAAAGATCTAATATTTTTGCAATTATTTACATTATATATACATTTTTTGGTTGTATTTTTTTAACTTTGTAACCACACAAAAAATTCTCAGCAGGTAGTAAATTTTCAGTATATATTAGTTTAGTTAAGGTGTTGAGATAAAAATAACAGAAAGAAAAAATGAATCAAGATGAAAATGATAATATTGACTTTCTTTTACTGAAAATAGCTAATGGAGATCAAAAAGCATTCGAAGAACTATATATTTATTATTACGATAGGTTATTTCAATTTGCAAGAATGTTTTTAAATTCTCAGGAACTGTCTGAAGAAGTACTTTCAGATATTTTTTATAACCTTTGGGTAAATAAAACGAATATATGTAATATTACACATATTGAGACTTATTTATACAGGGCTGTAAAAAATTGTTGTTACAACATGTTAAAAAGCAGACGATTTAAAAACATACAATCATTTGAAGATACAAAGCTTGACATATATATTGAAAATGACACCCCGGACAAGCTGTTACAATATAAAGAGTTAAATAAAGCGCTGGATAATGCCATCAATAATGTAACGGAAAAATGTAAAACTATATATAAGATGGCAAAAGAGGACAAGATGAAACAACAAACAATTGCAGAAATTTTAAATATTTCGGTTAATACAGTTCAAAATCAGTTGTTAATTGCATCAAAAAAAATTCAACAAACCATTGCCCCGTTTGTTGAAGATATCGAGTGTGATAAACAAAGAACCATTGATCTGAGGATTAGTAAATCTTGAAGTTATGTATCGGGATTGTAGTTGTGTGGTTTTCAATTTACTTAAAAGAACGAGGGTGTCTAAATTAAATTAGGACACCCTCGTTTTATTTATGTATTTTATCTCTACCTTCAGAGATTTTTCTTACAACTGCGGACCAGCAGCCTTCAGTGCAATTGCAGCATCGTTATCGCAATACTGCTCAAAATTTTCTATGTATTTTGCAGCAAGTTGTTTTGCTTTGGCAGTCCAGTCAGCTTCAGTCGG
>JAQWCZ010000279.1 GCA_028705705.1 Paludibacter sp. | reverse complement strand
TATAATTCTCGAATAAAATCCACATCGCCGCGTTTGTCGCTGATGGTGGCTACAATTTTGGTTGCTTTTGTCATAAAAAAACTTATAAAAATGATTCGATGGCCAATCGGTATGAGTCTAATCCAAATCCAATAATACAGCCCTTACACACAGCGGAGAGATAAGATTGGTGACGGTAAGATTCACGCTGATATACATTGGAAATGTGCACTTCAATGACCGGAGCAGTAATAGAGCGAATCGCATCGGCAATGGCAATGGAAGTATGTGTATAGGCTCCTGCATTCATGATAATACCTTCCACATCAAACCCTACCTCCTGAAGTTTATTGACCAGTTCTCCTTCTACATTCGACTGAAAGTAAGACAATTCTATCTCGGGAAATCTTGTTTTTAATTCCTCCAAATAAGATTCGAAACTTTGATTACCATATACAGAAGGCTCTCTTTTGCCCAACAGATTGAGGTTCGGGCCATTGATGATCTGGATGCGCTTCATAATTTTTGATTGAATATTTCGGCGCAAAAGTACGAAAAAAATCTGAGAGAATGAGTTGGGCTGTTACCAGATTCTGCTATCAATATAAATCCTTACTTTATAAAAAACACCTCGAAGGTATTTTGTTTTACTTTCGAGGTGTAATTCAATAACAAAACTCTAAACTTCTTATTGAATGATCACCTTTTTCATGACTTCATTCATCCCTGTTTTAATATGAAAGATGTACACTCCTTTTCCCCAAAGACTGGCATCGATATTCAGGATTTCCTTTTTTGAAAACACAGTTGAAATCACTTTCCCATCAATCGAAACTATGCTTATTGTTGAGTTGGGTTTGATATTCGACAAAGTTAAAATTGAATTGTTCGGATTGTGGTACAAGTGTATATTATTGGAACTGTCGGGATGCCCCATCCCTGAAGTTTCGGATGTTGGCACCAATACATAATCAATATTAAACATCCCGTTATCAGTATTGTCAACCTGATACTTGATTGTATTATCTCCTTCTTTAAGGGTTATTTTGTCCACCCAGTCACCCCAGGTTTCCCAATTGAATGTATTGGGAAGATTTACCTGTCTGATTTTTTCGTTATTCACATATAAACTTATTTTCCGGTCATCGGGATATCCGTTTGAGTATCTCAGAATGACATTTTGTTCTCCTGCTATGGCATTATTAATGTTAAATTCCACGTAATCTCCCACCACCCAAAAGGGAGCCACAAAGCCTGTTCCTGAGAAACCACCATGGTCATTATAAACAATAATTCCATTTAAGGTACCATCTTCTGCTTCATATTTTTTATTGTTACCAGTTACAGTGACTTCACACGAAGCAATTGTACCTCCTTGATAGCTGGTTGCGGTAATGGTAGTCTTGCCTCTATTTTTACAGAGTATATTTCCCGTTTGATCTACTGTAACAATTTCAGGATTACCCGAAGCCCAGAGAACCGAGTTATTGCAGAGATTATCATCAGGAGTAACACTCGCTGTAAGCTGAATAAAACTATTTACTGGTGTGGTAACTGAAGAGGGATTGATACTAACATCTGGAACAAGGGTATCGTTGCAGGATAGATTTATTGGAGGGACTGTAAAAAACCAAACTGGCAAATCAGTACTATTGTAGGCGTTTACCCAGGCAGAATGTCCCTGATCTGTGTATTCTGTATAAAAGTTCCCGCGGTTGTTGGCTCCAAATTTATTAATTGCGTTTACCATATCCCTGGATCCAGCCACCGGCACGACATTATCATCACTACTGTGAAAAACTCTGAGCGGCATCTTTCTTATGCGTTCAGCCTTTGAGGGATCTCCGGCGCCACAAATGGGTATGGCAGCTTTAAACATTTGAGGATATCGCAGTATGAAATCCCATGTCGCATAACCTCCCATCGATAATCCTGTTACAAACAAATTGGATGCATCGATATTATATTGAGTTTGGAGCGTTTCAATAATATCCTTAACCATCAGCAGCTCATTACTTACAGGTATGTCGTCAATGCTGTAAGAACCATAAGACCAGTTGGTGTTTACCCATTGTTTATCCGCAGGACATTGTGGTGCGAGGACAAAACATGGATGTAATGCCTGATTGGCTTTTTCAGCCCATAATTTTGCACCTCTGTTATATGCAATGTGTGATTCGTTATCAGTTCCTCTTTCACCTGCACCATGCATAAATAGTACAAGTGGATAACTTGTATTAGCATTATATTCGGATGGGACAAACAAACGATAAGGCATTGAATAACCTGCAATATTGGCATTTGTATGTGACTTATATGCAAATGTTTGTGCATAGGTAAATACTGTCCCACCTATACTAAGATAGATAACCATTACAATCTTCAATAAGATGTTTTTTTTCATGTTATATATTATTAATTGGATTAATTGATATGTCGTCAATAAATGTCATGTTGTTGGTCATTCAAATAAAAGAAACACCAATCCAACTTACTTAGGATTAGTGTTTCTTTGTATATTGTTCTTCTATTTTGTTACTATTACTTTTTTGTTCATTGAATTATTTAATGTCATTACATTTACTATGTAAACTCCTTCAGTCTTAAATACAGATTGATCAATTAAGTATTCACTTTTTGTTACCGGTGTTTGATATACTGCTTTCCCTGTTATGTCAAAGATAGATAACTGTGTTGCACTTTCCGGTAATTTTATTAAAAGCGACCCCGTCGATAATGGATTTGGGAAAATTGAAACACTGCTTTCTTTCATAACTTCTGAAACTTCACTGATCAGACCATAAGCCGTTATTTCTCTTACTCTTGCTTCCCATGAACCTGAGGACTCACTTGTCCTCACTTTACCAATAACACGTACTCCCAATATATTGGTAGCACTACCAGTAAATGTAAAAGTGGCACCACTTATCGAGGTTTGCAGGAATTCATAAGCCGGAGACACTGTCCATTCGGTAGCGTCTGTCCAGGTTGTTCCATCCGTTGATGTTTGTAATTTAAAAACTTCTTCAAAACTTCCATCGTCATTGCCACCTCTATAAGTACCATTGATGAATTCTACTTTAGTAATAGTTTGTGCATAACTAAATATCAACCCTGCAGCTTCATACTTATTGGGAGATACTTCTTCACCTCCACCAGCTAAAGCTACGTCAGTAGTGATGTCATTATCATGTAATTCAGGTGCCAAAATCTTGTTTGAATCAGAAGTAGAGCTGTCATTCCCCCACCAACGATAAGCAGTAGTAGTTAATACTGCTTCTTTCAGAGCTAAGTAATCCACATTTAAATAATGACCATCATTGGATACTTTTTGATATTTAATGATATTATTACCAGCATTCAAAGTCATATTATCCAAATGATAGGTCCAATTACCCCAATCTCCGGT
>JAQWCZ010000021.1 GCA_028705705.1 Paludibacter sp. | reverse complement strand
GCTACCGAGATCAAGAGCTTCGTTACCGTAGGTTCCATAACTTATCTTAAATTTCAGGTGATTAATCACATCAATGTCTTTCATGAAATCTTCTCTTGATATTAGCCATGCAGCACCTGTACTCCAAAAATTACCCCAACGATTTTTTGTAAAACGTGAGCTTCCGTCCCTACGAAAATTGATGTCTGCAAAATACTTTTCATCATATTCGTACTTAACCTGTGCGAAATAACTTTCCATAGACCGACCTAAAGTATAACCTTCAATTCCGACCATGCTGATAGCATTTGCAAATTCCCGGTTATCCGGTTTAGCCATTTGTTTCTTTTGAGCATAATCCAGACTAACAGTATACTTATTAGATTCATGCGCAATAAAAGCATTCACATTATGAACTCCACCAAATATTTTCTTATAATTCAACATTTGAGTCGCTGTTAAGGCAATGTAAGTATCATACTCTTTTTCAATACGTCCAACACCTTTTGCATCACCATAGTATGGATTGGTAAGTTCAACATTTTTTGCAACAAGTAATTGATAACCATTGGTACTGATAAACTTCAAACCATCTGTTATTGAAATTTCAAAATTTGCATTTCCCATTAATTGATGTGATGCTGTATTCGTAACATCAAGATCAATTGTTCCAACAGGGTTAATACCAGATGCATATCCACGTTCATAACCTAATTCCATCCCAAAATCATAACGATTGCCACCAATCAAATTATCCGGGATCATATTCCCGGCAGCATCTCTTTGGAAAACAGGATAAATAGAGGGCATTCCATTTATAAACTGAAAACCGTTATTCATGGCATCTGTCTGAGAAGCATTATTCATATCCATATAAGCATACGATAAATTTGTAGTGGCCTTTAACCATTCACGTGGTTGATATTCAAGATTTGTTCTTGCATTAATACGCGAGAAATCAGATCCAATGTAATATCCTTTTTCATCCAAAATCCCAAATGAGGTGTAATAAGATAATTTGTCTGACCCACCTGAGAATCTTAAAGATGCTTCTGTTTTTTCACCAACTCCAAACATATAATCAGCCCAACTCTCCGGTGAATATTTTCTTTCTGCATTAGTAAACTTCCCAGTTACCGGATCAATAACTGCATTTCCAGGCGTTTTCCACATATTATAAATAGCAGAAATACCACGTGTTTTATCAAACAGATTATTTGAGGCAAACACACCGGCTGCAGTACGACTTAAGTTATTTTGCAGTTGCCCGAAATTTCTGAGAGCTTCCCAACTCAACTCAGAGAAACGTTCAGGAGACTGAATCACATCATATAAAGGAATAACACGAATATTTACACCATACTTTGCATCTACCTCTATACTCGATTTGCTTTTATCTCCTTTTTTGGTTGTAATAAGAATTACACCATTTGCAGCTCTTGCACCATACAAGGCACTCGCAGCAGCATCTTTCAACACTGTTGTACTTTCAACATCTGCATTATTAATAGCACTAATATCTCCTTCGTAAGGAACTCCATCAACCACATACAATGGAGCTCTGCTTGAATTCACAGATCCAAATCCACGAATACGGACTGTTGCATTAGTTCCTGGTTGCCCTGATGTAGTTAATACCTGTACACCGGCAACTTCTCCAACAAGTGCCTTTGTAATTTCAGATTGATTTTTCTTCATCAGGCTTTCTCCGGATACCTGAGTTGCTGAACCTGTAAATGCGGCTTTTTTAGCGGTACCATACGCTACCACCAATACTTCTTCTAATTCTTCAGCATCAGACTCCAGACGAACAACCATGTTTGGAGTAGCCTCAACCTCTACAGTTTTCATTCCTATGAAGGAAACCACCAACGTTCTGTTGGTACCTGTCAAAGAAATTGTAAAGTTCCCATTCACAATGGTAATTGTACCTGTTGTGGTACCCTTCACCATCACAGTTGCACCCACGATAGCCTCCCCCTCTTCAGCGGAAATTACTTTCCCTGAAATGGAAGTCTGAGCAAGCACCATGCTTACGCCCGCTATGAACAAGCAGGCGAATAAGAAAGTTAGTTTTCTCATAAATTTACCATTTTTTATTTAACTTCAAGTTTATTGATACTTTTTGACTTTTTTCAACCGACAAATATAGAGGATTGAAATTTAAAAAACAATAGGTCAAGCTTACAATTTGAAAAAAAATTTACAAAATATTCATCAGTTTGCATTATATTTATACTGTAAATATGTAATTCTGGTTTATTGCGTTCGAATAAAATAGCTATTTACACATACATATATCACTATATTACAAGAGCTTACAACAACCACACAAGAAAACACTTTGTGACATATTAATTTCTAAAACTAAATGTAATTACACATAAAAAAAACGCAATATTTTCTAATAATACTGCGCTATTTTTTACATCAAAAGCAACTATCTATTGCAAAATAAAACTAAATTTCAATTTCTGTTATCATTTTTTCCAATTCTTTATCAAGTGTATATAGCTTTCTTTTGCAAAATTCTATCAATTCTGAAGCCCGTTTTACCTGTGAAGAAATGACATCCATATTCACTTCTTCTGTGTTTTCAAGCTGCCTCAGGATTTTCTCCAATTCAGCAATTGTTTCCGAATAAGTCATTTTGTTTTCTTTCATATTTTTTTAAGTCTACAGTATGCGGTCTACAGTCTACGGTCGTTCTGATACTAAAAACTGTAGACCGTAGACTAATAATTTATTCATCCGAAAAATGTACCAACACGTGTCTATATGAACTAAATATCTTGGATTTCGACACATATCCGATATATCTTTTTTGTTGATCGACAACGGGTAAATTCCAGGCACCTGTATCTTCAAAGATCTGCATTACCTTTTCCATTGGCAATTGCTGGTTGATGGTTGCGGGAGGTGATATCATCAGTTGTTTTACAGTAAAGCGGTTGTAGAGTTCAGGTCTAAACATGATATTACGAACTTCATCAAGCAGCACAATCCCTAAGAGCATGCCGGTTTGCTCCTCGACAACAGGAAATATGTTCCGGTTTGATTTTGAGATAATCTTAACCAACTCTCCAAGCGTCATTTCGGGTTTCAACACCTGTAAATCAGTTTCAATCACATTTTCAGTTTTCATGAGAGTTAACACTGCTTTGTCTTTATTGTGTGTTATCAACTCACCCTTCTGTGCAAGTCGTATAGCATACAGACTGTGTTTCTCAAAAACAATAATTGTGAGATATGAAACCGTTGATACAATCATCAACATCATAAACAAATTATAACTTCCGGTTAGTTCCGCAATCAGGAATATACCGGTAAGTGGGGCATGCATAACACCCGCCATCAGACCAGACATACCCGCAAGTGAAAAATTTTCAAGTGATGCTTCAAAACCCAGCATAATGACAACAGTTGCAACTATAAAACCGGTCAAACTGCCCAGAAACAAGGATGGGGCGAATATCCCTCCTACTCCTCCGGCGCCATTAGTGGCTGCTGCTGCAAAAATTTTAAATACAACAATCAACGACAGGTATGTAATCAACACCCAGGGACTATCTCCTAACTGCAAAAAGAAACTACGATCAAGCACCGATGCAGCATTCCCGTTAATTAAGGCTTCTATGGTGTCATAACCTTCACCATACAAGGGCGGAAAGAAAAATATCAACAGACTCAACATGACACCACCGGTAACAAGTTTCCAAACAGGTTTTTTAATCCTTCTGAAGAACCCCTCAACTTTATTCATTCCTCTTGTAAAATATAAGGATACCAGACCACATACAATACCCAGGATAATAAACTGAGGTATTCTCTCTACATCAAAAGGCTGGTAAGAATCAAAATGAAACATAAAAGCACTTCCGGAGAAAATATAGGTGAATGTAGTAGCAGTAACAGATGATATAATTATAGGCACAACCGATGCTAACGTCATATCAAGCATTAGTACCTCCAATGTAAACATCAATCCGGCGATAGGTGCTTTAAAAATCCCTCCAATGGCTCCTGCTGCCCCGCAACCAACCAACAACATCAGGGTTTTCTGATCCATTTTGAAAAACTTACCCAGATTTGAGCCAATTGCTGAACCTGTGAGGACAATTGGCGCTTCAGCTCCAACAGAACCCCCAAAACCAATTGTAATTGAACTCCCAACTAAAGAAGACCAGACATTGTGCAATTTTAAAATACTTTTTCGTTGTGAAATGGCGTAAAGGATGCGGGTTACCCCATGGCTAATGTCATCTTTCACAATGTAACGTACAAAAAGAGAGGCTAATAAAATGCCAATAACCGGAAACACCAGGTACCAGTAATTCACTTCAAACCGACTGAAACTATCAGTCAGCAATTGTTGGATAAAATGGATGGTTGATTTTAGGATGTTTGCTGCTACTGATGCAAAAAAACCGACAATAACACTTAATAAAAGAACAAAATGACGCTGCTTGATGTGTATTTCACGCCAGGCAATCATTTTTATGTACCAATCTCTCTTTTCCATGCCAATACTAATGCAACAACAAAGATAGAAAAACTTTTACATACCCTTACCTTTAAATATTATTTCTATAGTTAGAACGAGTATCTTCAAGTCATTAAATAATGACATATTTTCAATGTAAATAACATCATAATTAAGACGTTCTATCATTTTCTCAATCGTATCAGAATAGCCGATTTTTATTGGTCCCCAAGAAGTCAGGCCCGGACGTATTTTATACAAAAGGCAATAATAGGGAGCTTCTTTAATTATTTGATCAATGTAAAACTGTCGCTCAGGTCTTGGTCCGACAAGACTCATATCTCCTATCAGCACATTCCAAAATTGAGGCAACTCATCTATCCGGTATTTCCGTAAAATTCTACCGAAAGGTGTAATTCTATCGTCGAATGCGCTACTTAACTGCGGAGTACCATTTTCAGAATTAACATACATTGTCCTGAATTTTACCATATTAAAAGGTCTGCCATACTGACCAATTCTTTCTTGTACAAAAAACACGGGACCTTTTGAGTCACGTTTAATTCTGATAGCAAAATAAATAAAAAAGGGAGATAAAATCATCAATGCCAGAAAAGAAGAAACAATATCAAATACGCGCTTTACACAAACCTCCCAATTAGCCATGTTCAATTGTGTAATACTCACTAAAGGATTAATTCCGAGTGTACTGATTCGGGCACTCCCGGTCAGTATCTCATACAAGCGTGGTGTAAACCTGATTTCAACATTATATTTATAAAGCTGGTTAATTATCTTAAATAAACTTGCATCATTGATATCACTGTCTAAAGCCACTATTACTTCCTTGATGTCGTATTTGTTAATTATGGATTCAATGTCATAAAAACTACCTAATAATTTTTCTTCATTTATTTTTGATTTTTTATAGGTTGAGACAAAACCGGTAAAAGTGTATTGAAATGTATGTTTTTCTATATCCTGTGCAATTATTTGTGCATTTTGTCCATCTCCGATTATAATAGTATTTAATGTCCATTTTTTTGTTTTAAAGTTATGTTGAACCTGATTATATATCAGTCTCCTAAAGATATATGTAATTATGAATATTTGCAGAAACAGTACAAAGAGAGAATAATAAAAATATTCAAATGAAATAATGACATCTCTGATTTTAAGTGCAAAAAAAACAGTTATAGATATAATTAGAGAAGATACGAAGGTCGTTAAAAGCAAACTGATCTTAGGTTTATCTAAGATATTAATATAAAAGCCGGTAAGATAATGCACAAAAACACAATAAAAAGGGAAAAAAATCAAGGTAAATAGATAATAACGACTGGGTAACAAGACTTCAAAATTATCAATAATCTGAATATCGTTTATTATTTTTCTGAAAATGACAAAAGCAAACCAGACTAACAAGGCTGCAAGTACATCATAAAACAAGTATTTTAAAATTAATTTCTTTGAGTTCATAACAACAGATATAGTAATATACCTTCTAACACATCCTTTATTAGCAACAAAGATACACAAATATCTTAAAATGCATGATCACAATTTCTCATGAAAGATAAAAATCTGAATATGTAAGTACTAAGGTATCTTAACATTGATATTTGGTCGCATTAAAAAAAATATACTACCTTTACAACTTTAAAAAGTAACATCAAATGACAAGCAAATGGATATTTAAGACCCTGACAAAAGAACAAACTGACATCCAAAAAGACCTTTCAAAAGAGTTGAATATTAGCCCGATATTATCAAAACTATTAGTTCAAAGAGGAATTCACACCTTTGATGATGCACGTCGGTTTTTTCGTCCGGATTTTGTCAATCTTCATGATCCTTTTCTAATGGCTGACATGGAAAAAGCGGTGATCCGCCTGACAGAAGCCATTCAGGAGAATGAGAAAATACTGATTTATGGAGATTATGATGTAGATGGGACTACATCGGTTTCGCTGGTATATAAATTTCTGAAAAAATTTTACAGCAACGTGGATTTCTATATCCCTGACAGATACCTGGAAGGATATGGCATTTCAATTCAAGGGATAGACTATGCCCTGAATAATGATGTTAAGCTGATTATCGCGCTTGATTGTGGCATCAAAGCCATTGAAAAAGTAAAATATGCCAACGAACATCATATTGATTTTATCATCTGCGACCACCATACTCCCGACGATGAACTTCCGGAAGCTGTTGCTGTTTTGGATCCCAAAAGATCTGACTGCAATTATCCTTATAAACATCTTTCGGGTTGTGGTGTCGGATTTAAGTTGTTGCAAGCTTTCTCTCAAAACAACAATATCCCATTCACCGAACTGATACCTTTGTTAGATCTGCTTGCACTTAGTATTGCCTCTGATATTGTACCTATTACCGGTGAAAACAGAATTCTGGCGTATTACGGTCTAAAACAATTAAACACCAATCCAAGTATCGGAGTGAAAAGCATTTTGGATGTGTGTGGATTATCCGAAAAAGAAATTACAATTTCAGATATCGTATTTAAAGTCGGTCCAAGAATCAATGCATCAGGAAGAATGAAACTGGCATCCGAAGCAGTAGAATTGATGGTTTCAAACGATATAAATTTCGCAAAACTGAAAAG
The DNA here is from genome assembly GCA_028705705.1 of Paludibacter sp. Classification (GTDB taxonomy): domain Bacteria; phylum Bacteroidota; class Bacteroidia; order Bacteroidales; family Paludibacteraceae; genus Paludibacter. Next base: position 7,065 of record JAQWCZ010000021.1, on the reverse strand, counting down.
CGACACGATCAATGAATACAACAACGACAGAAAAGATTTAGATAAAAACATCACTGATGAAGCTATCAAGCTAATTGCTTCGGATAATAACTACATCAAAAGAAAATCAATTGTGGTATATAAACCTGACTGGCACAAGGGGGTAATCGGTATTGTTGCCTCCCGTCTTTCTGAGGAATTCTACAAACCTTCAATTGTACTAACCAGTTCTAACGGACTCGCATCGGGTTCTGCACGCTCGGTTCCTGGATTTGATATTTACAGTGCCATAGATTCTTGCAGAGATTTGCTTGAAAACTTTGGCGGACACCGATATGCTGCAGGATTATCAATGAAAGAAGAAAATGTTGCTCTTTTTACAGAACGTTTTGAAGCTTTTGTTTCAAAAAATATCACAGAAGAACAAACTTCTCCTCAGATTGACATTGATGCCCAAATTGATTTTAAAGATATCACACCTAAGTTCTTCAATGTTTTAAAACAATTTGGACCCTTTGGACCTGGCAATATGAAACCAGTTTTTGCTACAAAAAAGGTGATGGATTACGGTTCCAGTCGATTGGTAGGTAAAGAACAGGAACATCTTAGACTGGAGCTCGTAGACTCCAGTTCAGAGAATGTAATGAATGGAATTGCTTTCGGCATGTACGAATTCAACGACCACCTGAAATCAATGAAGCCTCTTGACATTTGTTATACCCTTGAAGAAAACACTTTCAACGGGAACACGAATATTCAACTGATGATCAAAGATATAAGAGTCTAAATTGACAGTATCTGCAACACTCCGATTAAATTTTCATTCACCGGTTTGTCATCTTTGATTGCTTTTGAAAGCGGCACATGCACAATTTCGTTGTTAACGATGCCTATCATGATGTTACGTAAGCCATCCATCAGGGCATCAATGGCTGCAACACCCATGCGACTGGCTATGATGCGATCGTAAGCAGTTGGAGATCCACCACGCTGAATGTGTCCTAAAATTGACACGCGTACATCATATTCCGGATGCTCGTTTCGCATGCGTTCAGCCAATCCGTTTGCTCCACCGGTAATATTGCTTTCAGATACAATTACAATACTGCTGTTTTTCGATTTTCTGAAACCATTGCTGATTAATTCTTCCAACTGGTCCACCTTGGTTTCTCTTTCGGGAATAATAGCAGCTTCTGCGCCAGATGCAAGGGCACTATTCAAAGCCAGGAATCCGGCATCCCGACCCATCACTTCAATAAAAAACAGCCTTTCGTGTGAACTGGCAGTGTCGCGAATTTTATCGACCGCATCGATGATGGTATTTAATGCTGTATCGTAACCAATGGTAGAATCGGTTCCGTATAAATCATTGTCAATAGTACCAGGCAAACCGACAATAGGAATATTAAATTCCTGAGAGAATAACCTGGCTCCAGTGAAAGTTCCGTCACCCCCGATAACCACCAACGCATCAATTTCTTCTTTTACAAGATTCTCATAAGCAGTTTGCCTGCCTTCAGGAGTTTTAAACTCCATACATCTGGCAGATTTCAGGATAGTTCCACCTTGCTGAATGATGTTACTTACATTTTCAGTTTGAAACTCTTTAATTTCACCAGTGATTAAACCTCTGTAACCTCTGTAAATTGCTTTTACCCTAATACCATTAAAAATAGCCGCACGGGTCACCGCCCTGATCGCAGCATTCATGCCGGGAGCATCTCCTCCTGAAGTAAGCATCCCGATACATTTAATCACTTGTCCCATAAAAAAACTATTTTTCCAATGTGCTTAATGTTTGCGCTACCTGTTCCATAAGCCACATGGGAGTGGAAGTAGCGCCGCAGATACCAATCTTTTTTGTCAGATCGAGATTAAGCTCCAGCACTTCTGAAGGTTCAGAAACAATATATGAGTTCGGATTGATACTTTTACAATGCTGAAACAGCACCTTTCCGTTGGAGCTTTTTTTCCCACTCACAAAAATAACGATATCGTTTTGCTGTGCAAAGGTAGTAATATTTGGGATTCTGTTCGATACCTGCCTGCAAATTGTATCAGAAAATTCAAACTTTGATTCTTCCTGTTTTTGATTTGAAATATTTTGGATCAGATTATTGAATCCTTCCAGCGATTTAGTAGTCTGTGAAAATAAACGAATATTTTTTGAAAGATCAACTTTTGATAAATCAGATTCTTTTTCCACAACAATGGCTTTACCATCGGTCTGTCCAACCAACCCGTTTACTTCCGCATGTCCATACTGACCATAGATTACAATTTGAGCATCATCCTCTCTGGATGTATCGAAAGCTGTCTTTACCCTCGATTGCAATTTCAGCACAACGGGGCAAGAAGCATCAATCAGTGTAATTTGGTTCTTTTTTGCAGTTTCATAGGTAGAGGGTGGTTCTCCGTGGGCACGTAACAACACTTTAGCATCATGGAGCTGAGCAAATTGTTCATGGTTAATGGTTATCATACCCAATTTCTCCAGACGCTCCACTTCTTTCCCGTTGTGGACAATATCGCCCAGACAATACAACACTTCACCTTTTGCCAGTTCTTCTTCCGCTCTAGCAATGGCTTTGACCACACCAAAACAAAAACCGGATTTTTTATCTATTTCTATGTTCACCTTTCTAACATTTTAAATCACCATATAAGTCATATAAGGAACATGTAAGTTTAGTTTGCATTACGTAATACTACTTTTTTAAAATTATAAAAAGCTTATATGTACCTTATACGACTTATATGGTTTAAGAATATTTATAATTTTATTTTTTGATCAAATAATGACCTTAAAATTTCCTGTTGCTCAACAATACTGAGTGCTGAATTGTCAATTACAATCGCATCATCAGCTTTTTTCAATGGACTTTCTTTTCTGTTCTGATCACGGTCATCCCGTTCCTTAACATTCGCCAATACTTCTTCATACAAAACCTCTTCTCCTTTTGCCCTTAATTCATCCATTCGACGCTGTGCTCTTATTTCAGGTGATGCTGTCAAAAAAATTTTTAACTCAGCATCCGGAAAGACTACTGTGCCAATATCACGTCCATCCATCACAATGCCTTTTTCAAAACCCATCATTTGCTGCTGTCGTACTAATTCTCTCCTGACAGCTCGCAGGGTACTCACACGGCTTGCCCCATTTGAAACGTCAAGTGTCCGAATTTCATGCTCTACGTTTTTTCCATTGAGATGTATCTCCGCCTTCCTTTCCTGATTAAACTTGAATGCAAGATGGATGTCGCCAATATTCCTTTCTATGCTTTCCACGTCCATACCATCCTCATCCATCCAGCCGTTCTGTGTGCAATACAACGCAACAGCACGATACATCGCTCCGGTATCAACGTAGATATAACCCACATCATGGGCTAATTGTTTAGCCATGGTACTTTTTCCGCAAGAAGAAAATCCATCAATGGCTACAATAATTTTTTTCATAAATTGTCTTTAAAGTCTGAATTCATTCAGAGAAGTACTAATAGAAAACATATAGGCTGAGTTTCCAACCTGGAATTGACTCATGCCAAAACCGACCTGAAAATAACTGATTTTTATTCCACCACCAAAAGAAAAACCAGCCATACTTTTAAAACCATCCATTTTAAGTTCCTGATGACGTCGATGATTGTATGATGCGGTAAGATATAGATTTTTTCCGGGTAAAAACTCAACACCAAAAATTGCATGCCGGAAAAAATTATCAATGAATGAAATTTGAGAAACAAGATCAACTCTATCGTAATCAAGCATTGAATTTTTGTTATCAATATAGTTCAAATCCCAATCATGCAAATTATGAAAGGTAAATGTAAATCTGAACGGAGCATGCTCTAGTTTTTGAGATATTCCTAACTGGATATCAAAAGGTAATGGTTCAATATGCTGTCCACCTTCATCTGAATAATAACCCTTGAACTGTGTCCCCATATTTCTAAAAACCAACCCTGCAAAGAACAGGTTTCCCGGATGTTGATAACTTAAACCCAAATCAATAGCAGCGCCAAACGACATATAGCTACCACTCGTTAAACTGACAACAGAGTATATTGGTTTCAAGCTAGCACCAGCGTATAACCCATCCAGAATCATTCTGCTATAAATTAAACTCATAGAGATATCCTTAGCAGTAAAATCTCCAAGGATTTCATTGTATTCTGTTGTCTCTTTGAATGTTCCATAATCTACGTATTGAACTCCCAATGCAAACTGATTTTTTCCGAATGTTTTTCCGTAAATTGCTGTACCGAATTGAATATCTGCAAGATAATTTGCCATATTTAATCCAATTGTGTTATCTGATTTATTTGTTAACAATGCTGGATTTGAAAATGCAAAGTTAATATCGTGATCAGCAACTGATACATTTTTTCCTCCCATAGCAGCTAATCTGGAAGATACAGGTAAATCAAGAAATTGAAAAACACCATTCCCTGCAGATACAGAAAGAATCATAAAAAACCCTGAAAACAGCAAAAGTATTGCAACTTTATTAAATCTCATCCGATATTTATTTTTTACTCAAATAAATGAAAATTCACAAAAAACTTCCAAAGATACATTATTTTTAAATACTATCCCTTCAAAAAAATGAGAACCCAAATGATATATTAACGTATTTTGAAAGAAAAATTTTATACGAATTCAAAAAAATGAAAGAAAACCAGGATTTTAGGATAGTTTTAACAATAAAAATATTTTTTTTCGTTCTATAATCAGAGAATTGAAAAAAATATTGTACATTTGCCGAATTGAAAAACAATCAAAAAATTGCATTGATATGGACGTTAAAAAATCATCCAAAGCATCACTTGAAGATAAGAAATCCATTTTTATACTAATGGGGTTCATCGTGGTCTTGTCGTTGATTTACATTGCTTTTGAGTGGACACAACATGAAGTAACAGTTTATGAAGATATTTCTTTAGAGGTTGCTGCGGAAGAAGAAATTGAAATCATTCAAACTTCTGAGGTGTTACCACCCCCTCCTCCCCCGGAAGTCCCTGAGGTTATTGAAGTATTAAATGTGGTGGAAGACGACGTTGAAACAGCAGAAATTGTTATCGACACAGAAGATGATAAAGACAAACAAGTTGTAATTCAGGCTCCGGTTCAGGTTAAAGTTGAAGAAGAAGACACAGAGGTGGTTTTCATGGTAGTTGAGTCTATGCCCTCATTCCCCGGAGGTGATGCTGCCCTTTTCAAATATCTGAATGACAATATTAAGTACCCTGTAATTGCACAAGAAAGTGGCATACAAGGTCGTGTAATCTGTCAATTTGTGGTAAACCGCGATGGTTCTATTGTTGATATTGAGGTAGTAAGAAGTGTTGACAGAAGTCTTGATGCAGAAGCTGTGCGGGTAATTCAGAATATGCCTAAATGGACTCCGGGTAAACAACGTGGTAAAACGGTTCGTGTAAAATATACATTACCGGTTAACTTCCGCTTGCAGTAAGGATTTACTTCCGGTTGCACCAACGGTCAGCTGGTTGAAAAATAAATAATTTAAAAACCGTTTGGTATGCACCAAGCGGTTTTTTTAAATACAACAGTTGCGAATGAAAACAGAAATATACCAGGAAAAAGCAGTTTTGGTAGGTTTAATCACTCCTGAACAAGATTCAGCCAAGGCAAAAGAATACCTTGACGAATTGGCTTTCCTTGCTGATACTGCCGGTGCTACTACTGAGAAATACTTCTTTCAGAAAATTGATTATCCTAACCCGAAAACCTTTGTGGGCCCGGGAAAACTCGATGAAATTAAAGCTTATATCACGACTAATGATATTGAACTGGTCATTTTCGATGACGAACTTACTCCAAAACAACTTAGAAACATAGAAAAAGAATTAAATGTGTTGATTCTGGACAGGACCAACCTGATCCTCGACATTTTTGCCAAAAGGGCGCAAACGGCCAATGCAAAAACACAGGTTGAACTGGCTCAATTACAATACATGCTGCCACGACTTACCCGACTATGGACGCACCTGGAACGTCAACGAGGTGGGATTGGGATGCGAGGTCCGGGAGAAACACAAATTGAAACTGACCGTAGGATTATCTTAAATAAGATTTCTTTATTAAAAAAGAATCTGAAGGATATCGACAAACAAATGTCGACACAACGTAAAAACAGAGGTAAATTAGTGCGGGTTGCTTTGGTAGGATATACCAATGTTGGAAAATCCACCATCATGAATATGCTCAGTAAGTCGGATGTATTTGCTGAAAATAAACTGTTCGCAACATTAGACACCACGGTCAGAAAGGTGATAGTAGAAAATCTGCCCTTCTTACTTACTGATACTGTCGGGTTTATCCGTAAACTGCCCCATCACCTGATCGAATCATTCAAATCCACGCTCGATGAAGTCAGAGAGGCTGATCTGTTGCTGCATGTGGTGGACATTTCTCATCCAAATTTTGAAGAACAACTGGAAATTGTCAACCAAACTTTGAAAGAGATTGACCCTAAAGAAAAACCTTCAATACTCATTTTCAACAAGATGGATGCTTTTTCTTATGTACCTAAAGACGAAGATGATTTGTTGCCTGTTCAGAAAGAAAATATCAGTCTGGAAGAATTGAAAGCAACCTGGATATCAAAGCTTCATGAAAACTGCATCTTCATCTCAGCCAAAGAAAAAATCAATATCGACAACCTGAAAACTTTGTTATACGAAAAAGTAAAAGCGATCCATGTTGAAAGATATCCATACAATGACTTTCTGTTTCAAAAATATGACGAATAGTCCTGAAATCACATAAAATCAATATTTAACCCTTAAATAACTTACAATGACCCATTACCGTCAACTTACCGAAAAAGAAATTGCTGCACTGACCGTTTACGGATGTACTGCCGAAAATTGGAAAACAGTAACTGTTACTGAGAGTTTTAAACCCGATTATGTTTCTAATGTTCATTTTTCAGGGGAAATAAAACTGGGCTCTTTTGATAAAACTTTTGATCTTGCCGGTGGACTTAAAAAACATACCGGAATCTACAATTGTTGTTTGCACAACTGCACCATCGGAAACGATGTCTATATCGACAAGATT
>JAQWCZ010000020.1 GCA_028705705.1 Paludibacter sp. | reverse complement strand
GGCATCAATTACCCGGCAATGGACATGATTTCGTTTGGTCCGACTATTCGTTACCCCCACTCTCCGAATGAAAAAGTTCACATTGAGAGTGTAAAGAGATTCTGGGATTATCTGGTTGCTACACTGGCCAACATTCCACAAAAATAACACATCGAATACATCACAAGTCCGAAAAAGAAAGAAACAAAACTATCGAGACTCAAAAAAACAATCCCGATGATCCTTGCCGGCATCGGGATTCATGATAAATACAAAAACTGCTGAAAGTATTGTAAATCATCTGGTTTCAAACAACTCGTCCAACGGTTTTCTCACTTTGGCTTTGTATTGCGCCTCATCATCGGAGGATCGGTATCCGATAGCAGCAATTACTACCGTTGAATATCTGCTGCCTTTCATTCCGAGTATTTCGTCGTATTGTTTAGGATCGAATCCTTCCATCGGACTGACATCGATGTGCATGGATGCTGCGGTGGTAAGCAAATTTCCGAGTGCAATATAGGCCTGACGGGCTGCCCATTCGTGTTTATCTGCCCCAGTACGACTACCGAACACGCCCTTCATAAAATCACCATAACCCTTGAATACTTCAACATCAACCTGTTGGGTTTTAGCTGAAAGTTCGAGGTAAGCATCAATGTGTGCATCGGTTAAATCGTCGGTGGCACAAAACACGAATAAGGTTGAGGCATCGGTGACTTGTGGCTGCCCGAACGAGGCTACTTTTAATTTTTCTCTGATTTCAGGATTCTTTATTTCAAGCACTTTATAGGGTTGCAATCCGTAAGAAGAGGGCGTCAGTCGTATAGCTTCTTTGAGTAACTGAATATTTTCAGCAGTTACCTGCTTGCTTTTATCAAATTTCTTGGTGGCATAACGCCAGTTTAAACTATCAATCATACTTCTTTTTGTTTTTAAATTAATTCTGGTACAAAATTACAACAAGTCTGAACCTCCGGAAGTACAAAAAAACGGAGAATTATTATAAAAATCAGTTCTTATGAATCAAATTAGGCTTCTTTTTTAGGTCATCACAAAAAGACTACAGAAAAGCATTAACTTTGCAGCTACATTAAATATTGAAGATGAGAAAAAACACGACTTATACCCCACCGGTAAAATCAACCAATTTAAAAGTTAGCACCGAAAGTATTTTGATGGATTTCCTGTTGGCCAAAATGGGCGGCATGAAACGCAATTCGGTTAAATCGTTGCTTGCTCACCGGCAGGTGATGGTGAACGGTAAAATCACAACCCTGTTTAACCACCTGCTGAAACCCGGCGATGCAGTGGAAGTGAAAAGTTCACGGGGCAACATCGAGCTGACTCATCCGAAACTGCGGATGTTGTATGAAGATAACGACATCATTGTAGTAGAAAAAAAAGAAGGGCTTCTCACGGTTAGTACCGGTAAAGGGGATGAAACAACCGCCTTTTCTATTCTGAAAACGCATGTGAAGAAAGGCAGTCCGTCGAACCGCATTTACGTGGTACATCGCTTAGACCGCGAGACTTCGGGGGTTCTGGTCTTTGCCAAAAACAGAGATGCACAACTCATCCTGCAGGAAAACTGGCACGAGATTGTAACCCGCAGGACCTACATCGCCCTGGTTGAAGGTAAGATGGAGAAACAAAAAGACACCATCACCAGTTGGTTAACTGAAAACGAGAAATCACTGAAGATACATTCCGAAAAGGAAGCTGACGGAGGCAGAAAGGCGGTTACCCATTACCGTTGCCTGAAATCGAATAATTACTTTTCGCTGCTGGAACTCGAACTGGAAACCGGTCGTAAAAACCAAATCCGGGTACACCTGCAAAGCATCGGGCACCCGGTATCCGGTGATAAGAAATACGGTTCATTGGGCACTCCGCTCGGACGAATCTGTCTGCACGCGAGCATCCTCGCCTTTTACCATCCCTTCACGAAGGAACAACTAAGTTTCGAGATACCTGCACCCAAAGCATTCACCAAAGTATTCAGCGTAAAAAATTAACCCTCGAATTCCATGAGGTAAGCCTTGATAAACGCGTCGATATCACCATCCATCACGGCATTCACATTGGAAGTCTGGTAGTTGGTGCGGTGGTCTTTCACCCGGCGGTCGTCGAACACATAACTGCGGATTTGCGAACCCCACTCAATTTTACGTTTTCCGGCTTCTACTTTAGCAACAGCAGCACGGCGCTTTTCGAGTTCCAGTTCATACAACTGCGACTTCAGTAAACGCATAGCATTATCCTTATTCCCAAACTGCGAACGACTTTCCGTGTTTTCAATGATGATTTCATCCGGCTCGCCAGTAACAGGGTTTGTAAACTTATAATGCAACCGTACACCGGTCTCCACTTTGTTCACATTCTGTCCGCCGGCTCCTCCCGATCGGAACGTATCCCAACTCAGGTTACCCGGGTTGATTTCGATATCAATCGTATCGTCCACCAGGGGAACCACGAAAACGGAAGTAAAGGAAGTCATGCGTTTACCCTGCGCATTAAAGGGAGAAACACGCACCAAACGGTGAACACCATTCTCCGATTTCAGGTAGCCATAGGCCATTTCACCTTCAATCTGCATGGTAACCGTTTTAATCCCGGCTTCATCCCCATCCTGATAATTGGTTACTTCGAGTTTATAACCCTGCCGTTCAGCCCAGCGCTGGTACATCCGGAAAAGCATTTCAGCCCAGTCCTGTGCCTCGGTACCTCCGGCACCGGCCACAATCTTGATCACCGCACCGAACTTATCTTCCTCTTTCGAAAGCATATTCTTCATCTCAAGTGCTTCAATCAGGGAGATAACGTGTGTATAGGCCTGATCGACTTCTTCTTCCGTCACAGCCTCTTCGCGGTAAAAATCGTAGGCAAGCTGTAATTCATCAGCAGCGGCTTTCACTTCGCGGTAGCCTTCCACCCAGTTTTTCAAGTCCTTCACCTTGCGCATCTGCACTTCAGCCGACTTGGCATCATCCCAGAACCCGGGAGCATGCGTGCGCAACTCTTCTTCTTCAATCTGTATTAACTTGGTATCGACGTCAAAGATACCTCCTCAGCGCGTCCTCGCGCTCCAACACTTCTTTAAGTTGGTCTTGTGTAATCATATTTTATTTTATTTGTTTTATTTTAGTCTAAAGTCTTCGCTGTTCTTTATTAGTTTTTATCTTGGTGCTATCTGCCCCAAATCCCGACTTCATTTTTTGTCTTGATACAAAAAATGAAGCAAAAAAATCAAGACTGCACCCGCATCGCACGAAAAATGAGCATTAATGTGAGTTCCCCTTGCATTCTTAATTTTTAATTCTTAATTCTTAATTTTTAAACTAACCACTAAACAAAGATTCCCGGTAAAAACACCATCAGGAATCCGACGGTAAAACCGGCCAGGGTTTGTGCCGGCGTATGTGCTTTCAGTTCGATACGCGAAAGGGCAGTTAGTGCTGAAATAACCAGCATCAGTATCATCAGCCAAACCGGATTGATGGCCATCACGTAACAATAAGCGAAAACACCACCGGTTAATCCGCCGATACCGGAAAGATGAGCGCTGATTTTCCACTTCATATTAATCAGGGTAATGATAATGATGGAAAGCACCGATCCGATACCCATTGCCACAATAAAAAACGGCACCTGCAAGACCCGCCACATGAAAATAGTCCAGAAGGTATAAGCCAGCAAAGAAAACAGATACGGAAAAGTCCGCTGTTCTCTTTTAGAGATGTATAAGTCCCTGATTTGTCCTTTTCGCATCATCATCAGGATGGGTGTAGCAGGCAAGATGGCAGTAAACAGAAAAGTTCCTCCCAGGGCAAACCATTTCCAGATTTCCGTATAAAAAAGCGCTAAGTTTGTGAGCAACAACATGCTGATGCCGAATGTAGGCATCAACAGGGGTTGAAAAACAAAGGAAATAACTTTGAGAAACTGCTTCATCCAATATCTGTTTTTATATTTCTTTCCGCAAACGGGCAACCGGAATGTTTAATTGTTCCCTGTATTTGGCAACCGTTCTGCGGGCTATACTGTAACCTTTTGTTTTTAACACCTCAGCCAATGCATCATCATTCAAAGGTTTCTTTTTATTCTCATTTTCAATGCATTCCTGCAAAATTTTCTTGATTTCACGGGTTGATACTTCCTCGCCGGATTCATTCGTCATCGATTCTGAAAAGAAATATTTCACCGGATACACCCCGAATTCGGTCTGGATAAATTTACTGTTACTTACCCTGGAAATGGTAGAAATATCATAACCGGTAATATCCGCTATATCTTTCAAAATCATCGGTTTCAAATACACATCATCTCCTTCGGTGAAGAAATCGTATTGAAACTCCACAATCGCCCGCATCGTGGTAAGCAGCGTTTCGTGCCGTTGTTTGATGGCATCTATAAACCAGCGCGCCGAATCGATTTTCTGTTTTGCAAAGGTCACGGCATCTTTCAATCCTTTGCTTTTTTCTGCCTTTTTCTGACTGTACTCCTGAAACAGTTCATTATACGTATTACTTACCCGCAATTCAGGTATATTACTGTTATTCAGATGAACCGTAAGTTTCCCTTCGTCATTTTCCAGGATAAAATCCGGCACCACCACCGACATCGATTTTTCCAGTAAATTTCCTCCCCAGGCATTCCCTGGTTTTGGATTCAGATGAGCAATCTCAGACACGGCATCCCGTAACATATCATCATCAATTTCCAAGTTCTTCTTAATCCGGTCGTAATGCTTTTTTGTAAACTCTTCGAAATAGTTTTCCACAATCGTGAGGGCTAAATCAACTTTAGGATGATATGTCTTTCGCTCTAACTGGAGCTTCAAACATTCCTGCAGGTTTGTGGCGCCTACTCCCGGCGGATCAAATTCCTGTATCATCGAGACGATTCCTTCCATCTCTTCATCCGTAGTATGCACACCGGCATGAAAAACAATATCATCTACCATCGATTCAACTGTACGTCGCAAATATCCTTCTTCATCGATATTACCGATGACATATTCAGCCAGTAGCCGTTCATGCTCTGCAATCTGCTGTAGTCCCAACTGCTCAATCAGATTTTCATGAAAGGTTTTTCCAATCGAAAACGGGATATCTTCTCTTTTATCATCTTTGGAAGTATTGTTGATTTTCAATCTGTAATCCGGGATGTCATCATCTGCCATGTATTCTTCCAAATCCATGTCGTCATTATTGCCTCCGTCGTCATTCAAATCATCATCAAACTCATTTTCCGTCTCACTTTCTTCCCTGCCTTCTTCCAATGCCGGATTTTCTTCCAGTTCCTGACGAATACGTTCTTCCAGCTCCAGCGTCGGGACTTCAAGCATTTTAATAACCTGAATTTGCGCAGGAGAAAGCTTCTGTTGCAATTTTTGTTCTAATGTCTGGCGTAACATAGGACTTAAACGTTTTTCAGGAATCAATTTTAAATTAACTTGCAGCGCAAAGGTAATGAAATTTGAAAGAAAATGAAAGCGCCTTTCGGCTGATTGACATTAATCTTTGGTTAAATATAAGTTGATTCTTCCTAAAAATAATCCACTTTTACCCATTTGAGTAATAAGTACCGATTTACCTTTTGCGTTGTTGGTTTTTACGTTTTCCAACAGGGTGTGCGAGTGACCTCCAATAAAAACATCCACATATTTAGATTGTTTCGCCACCTGAAAATCATTGATTTTAGTCGATGTTGAATCAGAACCCAAATGCGACAAACACACGATCACATTACATTTTTTTTGTTTTTTCAATAGCCTTTCATATTTTTTTACCGTCTCAACCGGATCCAAGTACTTTGCTCCTTTATACTGTTCTTCCATCACCAAGCCTTTCAATTCGGCTCCCAATCCGATGATACCGATGCGTATTCCTCCTTTTTCAACTACTAAATAAGGCTTTACATACTCAGCGATGACCGATTTACTAACATCATAATTGGAAGATACAAGGGGGAATTCAGCCAGTTTCAATATAGCCGCCAAGGTGTCCATCCCGTTGTCAAATTCATGATTACCCAAAGTAACAGCATCGTATGCCATTCTGTTAATTCCCTGCACTTCCACCCTACCTTTGAAGAAATTATAATAGGGTGTTCCCTGTGAGAAATCACCGGCATCTACCAATAATACATTGGGTTCCTGCTCCCGGATTTGGTTAATCACACCCAAACGGCGGGCATAGCCCCCCATATCAGGGCTGCGAACTGCATCGGGTGCAGTCGGCTCAAGCTGACTATGCGTATCGTTGGTGTGCAAAATCACCAATTTGTTGTTTTGCTGACTGAAAAGCAACAAAAACGGGAGAAGCAGTAATACTGTTAGTAGTATTTTTATTTGTTTCATAATATATTATTTTTAAACCACAAAAGGCACAAAAGAAAGACTAAGGAAACACAAAAGTGAAAATCAAAAATTATAAATTAATAGAGGGTGTCTTTCATCACTTCCGTTATTAGCTATTCGTTATTAGCTCTTTTGTGTTTCCTTAGTCTTTCTTTTGTGCCTTTTGTGGTTTATTCATTTTCAGAATATACTCTCCAGTCCAGCTTCGGAGCAATCTTTCTCCCTGCTTCGCTTTCTTTCCGGATATGCTCAATTAGCATATCCCGTATTTTGATGCCGGTATTGACCCGTTTTACTGCATTTTTCAGTTGTGACATGCCGTCATTCCCTTCTGCGAGGTAATCGTTGGTAGCAACCACATATACCTTATTTTTATCTACAGAAACACCGCCGATGGTGACTTCAACTACTTTCCCTTCACGAATTCCCATTTTCATTCCGGAAACTCCTTCTCCTCCGATGGAGGCAAAGAAATCAAACAGGGATAGCAGTTCCTCTCCCCTGATCCACAACACCACCAATTCGTTCTCAAAAGGCATCAACTCGAAGATGCGGGATACGGTTATGTTACCTGCCGGTATCGGTGCCCGCAGTCCTTTCAGGTTCACAATAGCAATGTCTACAGGTGACTGAATGGCTGTCGTTGCAACCTGCCGGTACACATCAGCACTGAAATTCGAAAGCAAACTTTCTGGTCCGTGAATTTTCAAATCCTGTACGGCAAATCCGATTACCTCATTCATTTCCTTTTCAAGCTGAAGTTTGTAAGGTGCCAGAAAAGCCTTAAACGATTCATCTGCAAGCTGCTCCGTCTCTTTATCAAGCGGAATTTTAATTGCTTCAGCCTGTTGAACCTTCCAACCAACAGTACCACATGAAGTTAGCAGAAACAGGACAAGGAAAAAACCTATAATTCGTTGCATACTTTTATTTATTAAAAAATTATCCGTAATGTACTCAAAGATTCACGTCCTGCCCCGCATGGGGTATAAGACATTTTTCGGATACAAATATTCGGGAACAAGGTACAATACAACAAGTAAACCAATGGAATAAAAACCGCAAAATCAATTAAATTGAATAACATTAATCATGATAATAACACAATCAGATAACTCAAGTTTTAAAAATCCACAAATTTAAACATTTCTTTTGAAATTCTTTGTTTATATTTGTGGCAGCTCCTGAAATTTATTACTATGATTATCAGCCTTGCACCATACAGGCTTTTTTTTCTTTTCCTGATGATGTTGTTGTCAGGAGCACTTCTTGGTCGCCCGATAAAGGTAGCATCAATTCCTATAGAACTGGCCGGCAGTTATATCATCATTAATACCACAATAAACAACTCAACGCCGTTACGATTGATTTTTGATACAGGTGTAAGAAACACGATCATCACCGAAGTGCACAAGGAAGATTCAATTAATCTAAACATTGGAAATCGAAAACCAATACAAGGACTGGGTTTCGGGAAAACAGTTTCAAGTTATGTGAGCGACAGCAACAACATCAAATTAGGTAAACTCAAACTCACCGGAAAGACTGTTAATTTACTTGAAGAAGATTTACTTGGTTTATCACGACACATCGGAGTAAAAATAAACGGAATAGCTGGTATCGACCTGATAAAGGATCATATTATTAAAATCGACTACAACCGAAAAAAAATGATTTTTTACCGGCATGAGCAATTTTTGATTCCCAAAGGATATATTTACAAACCAATTATTGTAGAAAACGGTAAACTGTATCTAAACCTGACTTTATTAGACGACAGTGCACAAATACGCAATATTAAAATGTTAATCGACACTGGAGCTATGCTCAATGCGTGGTTTCAAACAGTCAGGTCGGATGCCGCCGAAATTCCAGAGAGACGTGTTTATGCGCGTATCGGAGAGGGCTTAAGCGGCGAATTGCACGGCTACATGGCTCGAATTCCACAAATTTGTTTAGACAAGTATTGTTTTCATCAACCGATAGTGGTATTTCCCGATTCTGCAACCATAGCAGGAATCATTAGTAAATCGGATCGCGACGGTACCATTGGAAACGAGTTGCTTTCGAGATTCAACATCATTATCGATATAAAAAACAAAGCTTTATACCTTAAACCTAACCACTCATTCAACAATAGATTCAGATACAATGTGGCCGGAATCGAGATAATACAATCTAATCCTGTTTTACCGGTTTATGAAATAACGAATATATGGAAAGATTCTCCGGCAGAAAAAGCAGGTTTACAACCAGGTGATATCCTGATTGAAATCAAAGGTATTAACACTTTCACCTTGAAACTCTCAGAGGTAAGGGGTTATTTTCAACGGATTTCTGAACAACCAATGCAAATTGTTGTGGATAGGAATCACGAGTTTATGACTTTCAATATAGATATGCAAGATGTGCTGAATAATCCCTGATGAAGATATTCAACTACGAAAGGATGCCCGATCCGAATCACCACTGAGAAAAAGGATGCTGACTTAACGTGGCATTGTAAAAACGGAGGTCACCCGTGACTTCCCCTCCTAACCAGGCAGGCTTTTCAAAAAAGTCCGTCTCGTTTTTGAGTTCTACCTCGGCTATGACTAATCCTTCGTTTGCTCCCAAAAATTCATCTACTTCGAAAAGGTGTTCGCCGGAGCTGATTTCATAACGATGTTTTTCGATTAGTCCAAAACTACACAATTGCAACAATTCTCTTGCTTCTGTCACATTAATTGCTTTTTCCCATTCGTACCGCGAGGTTCCTTCTTCGTTACTTTTACCTTTGATGGTAAGGGTTGCCTGCTCATTACGTATGCGAATCCTGACGGTTGCTCGAGGATTTACGGAAAGATATCCCTGTGTGATATAGGTTTTCCTGTGAGCATCTTTTTTGTAGGCTTCGGATATGACTAAAAATTTTCTTTCGATTTCCTGTGGCATGTTGGTTTGTTTTGCTGTGCAATGTTACGAATAATTTTTGGATGTTTCGTTACCTCCTGCCTGGACTACATAGCTTAGCTACCAGACAAACCCGAACAAGGGAATTATCAATGTTAGCCATTTGTTTTTGAAAATTAACAATTCTTTTTTCAATAAAATTTGTAGCTTTGTAATCTTAAACTACAATTTTATTTCAACTCAAGTAACTAATCATGAAAAAACTAAGCTTTTTATTGCTCTTTTCTTTTATGCTGACTGCACTCAATGCAGATATTAAACTTCCGGCATTTTTCTCCAGTGATATGGTTTTACAACAGCAAACTACTGCAAAAATATGGGGAAAAGCCGAACCAAACAAAAAAGTTACACTGTACACAAGTTGGAACCTGAAGCGTTACAAAACCACCGCTGACAAGGATGGTAACTGGAAATTGTCTTTCGCAACCACAAAAGCTGGCGGTCCGTACACGATGGTTCTCAGTGATGGGAAACCCGTAACTCTGAACAATATTCTATTGGGTGAAGTATGGATCTGTTCAGGACAAAGTAATATGGAAATGCCCATGAAAGGGAATTCGGGACAACCTATTGAAGGTGGAAACATAGATATCCTTAAGAGTGAGAATTCAAAAATCAGGCTTTTCAGGGTATCACGTAAGGCTGAACTTAAAGCTCAGACAGATGTGACAGGTCGCTGGGAAGAAGCCATGCCGGTGAGTGTACGTGATTTTAGCGCAACCGCTTATTATTTTGGCCGGTTGTTACAAGAAACATTGAAAGTACCGGTCGGACTAATTGCCAGTTCGTGGGGAGGCTCATCTATTGAAGCTTGGATGAATGAAGAAATGCTGGCTGCTTTTCCTCAGGCTAAAATTCCACAATCTGGTGAAAACATCAAAAGCCCACACCAGACACCCACCATGTTATATAAAGGTATGATACATCCGCTAGTTGGCTTTCCGATCAAAGGTGTCATTTGGTATCAGGCAGAAAGTAACAGGAATAGATATGAAAGCTACGCTGCCATGTTTAAGGCCATGACTGAAGGTTGGAGAAAAGCATGGAATCCGGAAGAAGATATGCCTTTTTATTTCTGTCAAATGGCTCCTTATGCATATAATGGTAGTGTCAACTCTGCTTTTATACGTGAAGCTCAGGCCAAAGCTGCTAAAGAGCCATATACCGGCATGGCTGTGTTGATGGATGCAGGAGAAGCAAACTGCATCCATCCGGCTAAGAAAAAAGAAGCAGGTGAGCGTATGGCTTTACTGGCCATTACCAAAACCTATAACATCACGGGCATCGAAAGTGAAAGTCCTGAATTTAAAAACATTGAAATAAAAGGAAGTGAAGTAACTGTATATTTTGACAAAGCACCCCTTGGGATTTACGCTAAAAATGGCGAATCTGATTTATTCATGCTCGCCGGAGAAGATAAAGTCTTTCATCCAGCCAAAGCGAAAGTTCAACGAAATAAAGTTGTAGTCACCAGTGATTCAGTCCCCAACCCCATAGCTGTCCGCTATGCCTTCGAAGATTTCGTGGTTGGTGATTTGTTTGGTATGGGCGGTTTACCAGTGTCGTCGTTCAGAAGTGATGCATGGTAGAGGTTAGAGTTAGTGGTTAATTTACTAACCACTAACTACTACAAATTAATTCTTATTTACAACCATTTTTTCCTCCGGAAATATAATAATACAGCTACTGCAAAAGTTATCATCAAAAAAATAGAAAAAGGATACCCGAATTTCCAACTAAGTTCGGGCATAAATTTGAAGTTCATCCCGTACATACTGGCAATGAGGGTTGGAGGCATGAAGATGACCGACACCACCGTAAATATCTTGATGATTTTATTCTGCTGAATGTTAACCAGCCCGAGAAATGTATCTTGAAGATAGTCAAGTCGGTCGAAACCGAAGCGGGTATATTCAAACAGCGAGTTGATGTCCTTGATAACCATGGTCAGTTTCGGCAATAAATCCTGCGGAAACAAATTTGATTTCAACATATTGGACACCACCCTTTGTTTATCCACGATATTTTGCCGGATAATCATTACTTTTTCCTGATGATCCTTGATACTCATCAGTATATCCTGACTTAAATCATCTTCTGTATTCAGCGTTTTACTTAAATTAGTGATTTGGTCGGTGATATACTCGATCATATCTGCATCATACTCCACACGTGTTTCGAGCAGAGCAACCAGCACATGATAACCTGTTGTAAAATTTTTGGAATCCGCATAAATCTTCTTCACAGTATCATTGAATGATTTCAGGTCAGTATCTCGTACCGATACAAGTATGCCATTTTTCAGGATGAACGAAACAGGCTGCATTTGAAAATTATCCTGCAGAAAGTTCGAGTTCGCTACAATGCTGTCCTCGGTTTGAATATACCGCGAACTCATCTCTATTTCTTCAATTTCTTCATCTTCCTGGATATAGATTTTAAGAAACTGTTCTAACTCCGTTTCAACGGCATCTGACACATCGATCAAGTCGATCCAGATCATGTTTTTAAGATTTACTCTTTTCAGGATATCAATTGATTTGGATATTTTGAGTTTACCTTCTTCCTGGTAAAATAATCTGAGTTCTGCCATGATTGCACTCCTTTCTTTTTTTAACTTACCCTTCCCCATCTCGGATCCGGTACAGCTTGCAGAAAATCTTCCGCATGTTTGGAATTTCTTTTTTAAACTCTCATCGCTTTTTCCACCCGATTCGTCAGGTCGATGAATGCAGCTACATCCAGTTGTTCTGGTCTTTTGTCGAAAAGTGCATCTGCATACATCGGATTTTCTTTCTCCACCAGGGGTTTGAGCGAGTTGCGCATCGTTTTGCGGCGCTGATTGAAGGCTGTTTTCACCACCGTTTTGAAGAGTTGCTCGTTACATCCGAGCTCATTCACTTCATTGCGGGTTAGACGAATAACAGCCGATTTGACCTTAGGCGGAGGGTCAAATACGTGTTCATGAACAGTAAAAAGATAGTCGATAGAATAAAAAGCTTGCATGAGCACAGACAAAATACCATAAGTCTTGTTGCCATGCACAGCCGCCATTCGTTCCGCTACTTCCTTCTGAATCATACAAACCAGTTGGGGAATGCGATCGCGGTTGTCGAGCATCTTAAAGAATATCTGGCTAGAAATATTATAAGGTAGATTCCCGATGATATAGAATTTATCAGGGAATAATGATTTCAAATCCATTTTGAGGAAATCCCCTTCGATGACTTTTAGTTGTGGAAAATGCGTATGCAGATAAGCCACCGATTCGTGATCCACCTCAACGGCAGTCAAATCAAAATGAGAATTTAGCAACAGGAATTGGGTAAGAACACCAGTACCAGGTCCGATTTCAAGAACAGAAGCCGGGGCTGAAAGTTCTAAGCTCTCAGCAATGCGGCGAGCTACTTCCAAATCCTTCAGGAAGTGCTGTCCCAAGTATTTCTTTGCTCTTACTTGTGCCATGCTTATGATAGTCGTCGGACATGATGAATTTGGAAATAGTGAATAATTAATCGTATCTTTGTGCGTTATAATAACGCCGCACAAAAGTAAACAAATTTGTTACAAGTACCAACAAAATGCGAAAATTTCTTAAAGCATCAGGTGGAGGAATCCGCCGAATAGTTGATTTTTTCTATCCCCCATTCCGCAAATACATGTCTGTTGAGTTTTTCAGATATGGTGCTACCGGAGTAGCTAACTTAGTTTTCGATTGGGTTATATATTTTTGTATATTTCACTTCATCCTTCACCAACAGATGTTGGATTTAGGATTTGTCACCCTGAGTTCCCACATTGCAGCATTTCTTCTTGCATTCCCTTTCAGCTTCACGAGCGGTTTTCTGCTCCAGAAGTACGTCACCTTCAACAACTCCGACCTCCGGGGCAAGGTTCAACTCTTCCGCTATGGCATCGTAGTAGTTGCCAATCTTGTCATCAATTATATCGGATTGAAACTGTTCGTTGATGTATTCGGCTGGTTCCCGACTCCTTCCAGAATGGCCATCACGATAGTGGCCGCCGGGGTTAGCTATATTTCACAAAAAAAATATACGTTCAGATAATGTGAATAATTAACCTTTTCAAATTACTATGGCTATACCAACATCAAGAACAAAAGAAAGTGCAGAGATTAGAATTAACTCGGCATTATGTAATGGTTGTGGACTGCGCGTAACGGTTTGTAAAGAATTCAATCGGTAAAATAATATAACACATTATCCTGTATACATACGAACACAATAAAATGAAAAAAATCAATTCTAAATTCATTATATTCTTCACTGCTTTTTTATGCTGTATTCATCTCTTTGAAATTCAAGGAAAAACACTGCAATTGAAGGTGACTACCCTAAACACCGAATGGCTAAGTTGCCCGACTTTTGGACCGGAAGACGATGAATTACAGGTTAATAACATTGCTTCCATCATCAGAACCATGAAGCCGGACATTATTGTCTTGCAGGAAGTGGGCACCAGTGCTGATTATGCAACCATCGACACTTTATTGAGTAAATTGGGTAATGAATGGGGAGGGAGTATCACTCCCAACTCGTATGATAACTGTGGTCAGTACCTGGGTATTATTTACCGGGAACCAAAAATTCAACTTGTCAGTTCATCTGTTTTAAGTAGCGGGATTAGTAGTCATGGCAACCGCTATTATTACAACTGGTCTGCCGGACGTTATCCTTTGTTGTACAATATAATAATAGTTGACGGGAACACCCAAATACCCCTTTCGGTTATTAATATTCATGCTAAAGCCATGAGCGATGAGACAAGTTATACCCGTCGAAAGGGAGCTTCAGAAGCACTGAAAACAATATTGGATGGTAACGCGTTTAATACCAAAAATATTGTTTTACTGGGAGATTTTAACGACTATTTAATCGAGTCCCA
>JAQWCZ010000278.1 GCA_028705705.1 Paludibacter sp. | reverse complement strand
TCATTCATTCGACAGGGATGCATTTCTACATGCCGGAAGAAATTAAAACATTTAATCCGGAAATACCAACACCTAAAAAAATTTTTGGATTTGAGACAGGAGAGCAGCTTGTTAGTTATGATCAGACAGTGGCTTATTTTCGGGAAATTGCTCGTTATTCAAAAAGAATAAAATTAATTCAACAAGGTTACACTTACGAAAGAAAACCTTTGATATTTCTGCTAATCAGTACAGAAAAAAATATTGCCAATATAGAAGTAATTCGAAAGAACCATAACAATCTGCGTGATCCTTCAACATCACAAAATATGGATGTTGACAGTCTGAAATTGATTTCATGGATGTGCTACGGCATTCATGGAAACGAAGCCAGCAGTATACATGCTGCCGTGCTTGTGGCGTATATGCTTGCTGCTTCTGAAGATCAGATTGTCGAAGACCTGCTTGAAAACCAGATCATTATCTTACAACCGGGTTTGAATCCTGATGGTGTACAAAAATATGCTACCTGGGTGAATTCAACCACTACCTATAGTAAAAACAGCGATGCAAATTCACAACAGTTTCATGAACCGGGGCCTTCAAGCCGGTATAATCATTACTGGTTTGATCTGAACCGAGATTGGCTGTTCGTGCAACATCCCGAGAGTTATTATAGAATGAACATGTATTATACATGGTTGCCAACAATTTTAAATGATTATCATGAACGCGTAAATACCAACGGGTCATTTTTTTCTCCTGGTATAAAGAAAAACACAAATCATCTAATTCCGGATAAAAACTGGAATGTTACCGAAAAGATATCTACTTATCATGCTGCTATGTTAGACAGGATTGGAACATTGTATTTTACAAAAGAAAATTATGATGATTTTTATACCGGGAAAGGAGCCACACTGGCAGATCTGACCGGAGGTATTGGTATCTTGTACGAACAACCCAATGCTAAGGGATTTGTCCGCAAGGTAAAAAATGTAGATATCCAATTTGTTGACATGATCCGGAATCAGGTTTATTGCTCATTTTCAGCTATAAAAGCCGCCTATGAAATGAAAAATGAACTATTGCAATATCAAAAAGATTTTTTCATTGATCAAAAAAAACAAGTCGATAAAGACCCGGTAAAAGGATATGTTTTTGGTAACAAATCAGACATATCAACAACCAAAGAATTATTCAGAATATTAAAAACTCATCAAATTAAAGTTTATAGTTTAAACAAGACTTTAAATATCGACAGAAATACATTCGAAAAAAATTATGCTTACGTGGTTCCCTGCAATCAACAGTTTTATCCGGTCATTAAAACAATCTTTGAAAAAACAACCAACTACAAGGATTCGATGGTGTTTTATGATGTTTCAACATGGACAATACCGTTAGGCCTGAATATCGACTATGCTGAATTAACAGATGTGAAAGGTTTAATTGGTGAGTTGGCGGATTCTGTTGGCACCTTATTTCCGGCTGTCGTTCCTCAAACCAGTTATGCATATTTATTTGAACTGACTGATTATTATGCTTACCGTTTCTTATATTATCTTCAGGATAACGGATTGAATCTGAAAGTAGCTGATACTTCCTTTAGTTTTGATGTCAATAGTTCTAAACAACAGTTCAATTCTGGCACCATCATGATACCAGTGAAAGAGCAATCTTTCAGTACCGCGAAAATAAATCAAATAATCAACGATTATGATAGGATAACAGAAATTCCGGTTTATGTTCTTAATCATGGCATTGGAACTGATATAGATGTAGGAGGCAATCATTTCAGAAGAATCTCAAAACCAGTCGTTGCAATCCTAACAAGTGAAAATGCAGATTTCAATGCAATTGGCGAATTATGGCATTTGCTGGATTACCGCTTTAACATACCCGTAAGTCTGATTGACATAAACCGGCTTGAAAAAATAAATCTATATACTTACAACACCATCATTTTAACCGAAAACTTTAGATTTTCAAAAGAAGTGATGAGTAATCTGAACAATTGGACAACTCATAATACCTTGATTGCAGTTGGAACAGCATACAAAACCCTAAACACGCTTGGATTTTCAGAATTAAATATATTATCTGAAGAAAATCAAAAGGATTCGACAATGTATAAAAAGTTTTCTGATTATATGCAGAAAAATCAGTCATCAATACGAGGAGTCATCCTGGATGCAAAAATGGATCTTTCTCATCCTATAACATTTGGAATGCGAAAAGTTGACATCCCTTTGTATAAAATGGGGGAGATAATTATTTCAAAACCTGTAAATGGCTTTCTAACACCTGTTTGTTATTCAGAAAATCCTTTGTTAAGCGGTTATATTCAACCCAAACATCTTGATACTGTAAGAAAAACCCCGGCAGTTCTTTCTGGTAAAAATATAATTTATTTTACGGATACTCCTTACTTCAGAGCTATTGGGCTGGGTAGTTCAAGGTTATTCTTAAACACTTTGTTTTTCAGGGAATTATTAACAGATTAAGGTCAATAAAACAAATTAGACATGAAACAGTTATTTTTGATTTTAATTTTGTGTCTGACCGGTATATCATTTCTATACAGTCAAAATAACGAAATGTATAACTTGTCTAAAATCCACTCAGGAGTAAAAAGCAAACGGGTAAGTAGTTACGATAAAACAGGAAAGAACAACGATTCCTTCGAATTTATTAAACCCGGTTCAAAATTAACTGTTTTCGATATTAAAGGAACCGGTATAATCAATCATATATGGATAACGATGTCGCCTCAACCGGAAAAAATAAACAGAAATGACATTATCATTCGTTTTTATTGGGATAACAATGAATTTCCATCTGTAGAATCACCAATTGGACCATTCTTTGGACAAGGATGGAACGAAAGATATAATTTTTCCTCTCTGCCATTAGCTGCAGGGCCAAAAAATGGAACCGGATTGGTTTCATATTTCGCTATGCCTTTTTCAAAAGGGGCAAAAATTGAGGTGGAAAATCAAAACGATACAGAAATCCGTTCTTTTTATATTTACGTTGATTATATCGAAACAGAAAAACTCCCGAAAGAACTTGGACGTTTTCACGCATGGTATAATCATGAACTTACGGATGCTTCACCAGAAGGTGAAAACGAATGGGTAGAATATGAGAAGCAGGAGATTAATACTGATGGAAAGAATAATTATGTTTTTGCCAACATCAAAGGTAAAGGACATTTCGTTGGTATAAACTATTATATACACTGTCCTTCACCTATGTGGTACGGAGAAGGTGATGATATGTGGTTTATCGACGGAGACACTCTGAACTACTCCCCAAAATCTGGACATAAAGTTAAGCTATAAAAGTATTATCTTTAAACCAAAAATTTTATGTCAACAACAAGGAGAAAATTCAGTAAAGAATTCAAATCAAAAGTG
>JAQWCZ010000277.1 GCA_028705705.1 Paludibacter sp. | reverse complement strand
CAGAGTTGCTTTCTTTCTATATGGGCAAAAACACCTCTGAACGACAAAACTTTATCATCGAGAACCTGGTTATAGAAGAAGATGTTGAATGATGAATATTTCATGCGGCAGGCCCTCGCCGAAGCCAGAAAGGCTTTCGAACGAGATGAAATCCCCGTGGGAACAGTCATCGTGTGCCAGGATAAAATCCTCGCACGCGGACACAACCTCACGGAAACGCTGAACGATGTGACTGCTCATGCTGAAATGCAGGCCATCACCGCCGCCGCAGGTTTTCTGGGGGGAAAATACCTGACCGACTGCACCATTTATGTAACCGTTGAACCTTGTGTGATGTGCGCCGGTGCATTAGGATGGTCGCAAATCAGCCGGATTGTGTATGGAGCTCCCGATGAGAAACGTGGATTTTTACGCTTTGCACCACAGGCAATTCATCCGAAAACCATCGTTACCGGGGGCGTACTTGAAGTAGAGTGTGCAGCCCTGAT
This sequence comes from Paludibacter sp., assembly GCA_028705705.1. Taxonomy (GTDB): domain Bacteria; phylum Bacteroidota; class Bacteroidia; order Bacteroidales; family Paludibacteraceae; genus Paludibacter. The sequence continues at coordinate 2,926 of JAQWCZ010000277.1, read as the reverse complement.
GAAGGAGTTTTTTCAGAAGAAAAGATAAAATATGCTGAAAGTATATCGTGCCTCTGCCGGTTCCGGGAAGACATTCCGTCTCACACGGGATTACATCGGTCTGCTTTTCGATGCTGATAATCCCAATCAACATCGTCGCATCCTGGCTGTGACTTTTACCAACAAAGCCACGGAGGAAATGAAGTCGCGCATTCTGAAAGAACTCCATCTACTGGCTACCGGACAAAAATCTCCTTACAGAGAAGGATTGATGAAGAAAAGGAATCAATCGGTCGAAGCCATCAATCAACAAGCCGGTAAAATTCTCATCAACATCCTGCATGATTATGCCTCATTCTCCATCAGCACTATCGATAGTTTTTTTCAACGGGTCATCCGTGCTTTTGCACGTGATATCGGGGTACACGGAGGATATGCACTCGAATTAAATACAGATCAGGTGCTTGATCAATCGATTGACAACCTGTTTTTCGATTTATCAGAAAAAGAAAACAGGCAATTACTGGAATGGCTTACCACTTATGCTGAAGAGCGGATAGAACATGCTGAAAACTGGAATATGAGATCCAGTATCCTGGATTTGGGTCATGAGGTTTTCAAGGAAAGTTATCAGCACAAAGCAGCAGAGACCAACGAAAAATTACACGACCGGAAGTTCCTGTCTGGTTTCCGCAGCAAATTGCACTTTATCATCGATGATTTTGCTGAAAATGCCAAAAGAATAGCGGAAGAAGCCCTGCAAATTATACAAAGTTTCGGCTTGCAATTGGAGGATTTCAAAGGAGGAAAAAATACCAGCATGAAAAATCTGGAGAAAATCTCCGGTGGTGCAATGAAATTAACAGCCTCATTTATCAATATGTCGAATAATGTTGAAGCCTGTTATGCCCAAAACACACGTCCCAACATCATTCAGACTATACAACATGCCTATCACGGAGGATTACAATCGAAAATGCAGGAACTGACAACTCATTTCGATGAGCACCTTCCCACCCGGAATTCAGCTTTAATTATCCGCAAACATCTGAACACGCTCGGGATATTGTCAGATCTGGCTATGCAAATCAGGAAGCTGACCACCGAACAAAACACCATGCTGATTTCGGATTCAAACTTACTGTTGAATAAAATCATAGACGATAGTGATGCGCCTTTTATCTACGAGAAAAGCGGGTTGCTTATCGACCATTTTATGATCGATGAGTTTCAGGATACCTCAGTATTACAATGGAAAAACTTTCTTCCGTTGATTAAAAACAGTCTTTCATCGGGAAATGAAAATCTTGTGGTAGGTGATGTCAAACAAAGTATCTACCGTTGGCGTAACTCCGACTGGAAATTACTGGATAGTCAGCTCTATCAGGATTTCAACAAAGCTGAAATTCAGGACGAAAACCTCGACACCAACTGGAGAAGTGATAAAAATATTATTGATTTCAACAATACTTTTTTTGTACAGGCATCCGGTCGTTTGCAACAGAAACTGGATGAAAATATTGAAAAATCTGAAATAAAACAGACTCAGTTAGATGATTTGAAAGGTAAAATATGCAATGCCTATCAGGAAACTGTGCAAAAAGTGTCTGATAAAGCCGGAACCGGTCGTGTAAGATTTGAGTTTATTGATGACAGCGAGGATGAATCAGCCTGGAGAGAGATTAGCCTGAAAAAGCTACCAGCTATATTGGAAGATTTTCAGTCAAGAGGCTACAAACCCGGCGATGTGGCGATTCTGGTTCGCACCAACAACGAAGAAAAACAAGTTATACAAACCCTGCTCAATTATAAAACAACCCCGGAAGCAAAACCGGAATTCAGTTATGATATCATGGGAACAGAAGGCTTGATGGTTGAATCAGCTTCCACCATCAAATTTCTGTTGGGAATAATGCGTCTGCTCATAAACCCGAACGATACCATTCAAGAAACAATTGTAAATCAGGAGTATGCACAAGGGAAAATGAAATTCCCGGTAAATGAAGCCCTGAAAATTTCGATGTCACGTAATATTCCTGAAAACGGCATTTCCTCCCTATTCACTAAAGAAGAAAACGATGCGCTTTTGAATTTTAAACACCATAGTTTGTTTGAGATGACGGAAAAAATCATCACCTTGTTCGATTTACCGGCATGGCACCATGAAGTGGTTTTCCTGCAGGCATTTCAGGACATCATTTACAAATTTACAACTGGAAAATCTTCAGACCTGAATTCATTTTTACAATGGTGGGACAAATTCGGTCAAAAACAATTTATCGCCACTCCCGAAAATGAAATGGCATTCCGTATCATGACCATACACAAATCCAAGGGACTTGATTTCAAAGCCGTTGTCATTCCATTTTGTGATTGGGAGTTGGATAGCCGAAAAAGGAATATTTTATGGTGTGAAACAACTGTGCCTCCGTTCAATGAATTGCCTCTGATGCCGATAGAATACACTTCAAAATTGGGAGATTCCATCTTTGCAGTTCAATATTTCAGGGAAATGATGCATACGTATATCGACAACCTGAACATCGCTTATGTGGCTTTCACACGGGCAAAACATGAAATGGTAGGTATTTGTCCGCTCCCGAAACAACCCAAAAGCGGAGAAATCAAATTAAATACACTTGCTGCGATGCTCTTTCTTTGTTTCAATGATGCGCAAAATGAAATTTTTAGCAAGCATTTCAATATAGAAGAAAATTTTTACGAACTTGGTGATCCACTTGTTATGTCTCAGGATGACAAGCAGCATACAGGTGAAACACAAAAATTAAATGACTACCCAACCGGCAACATCTCCGACCGACTTAAACTCAAACATAAAATCAGCATGTTTAACCGGGAAGAAATTGACATCACCGAGAGTCCGCTCGATTACGGGAACCTGATGCACGAAATTTTTTGTCGTATCAATACACCCGACGATCATCCT
>JAQWCZ010000276.1 GCA_028705705.1 Paludibacter sp. | reverse complement strand
AATACAGTGTCTCTACACCGTTGGTATTGATGAGTATAGCACCGCCGCTAAGGTAGTGGATTTTCTTAATATTTCCAAGATTATCGGTCTCTTCTTCGTAATCGCCGAGGTAATATTTTGTTTTTTGCGTTATCCCGTTGATTTTGTACTCCGATTTGCGGCGTTGGTCATCAATACCATAGGTCAGGATGTAGTGTTTGTTGCCTTCTGTCAGAGTTTTGATTTTTTTGAAGTCGGTGTAGGTTACATTCAGGCTGTCTGTGGGGAAATTTGTGGGAACGCCACTTATTCCGGTTAATGCATGTGGTTTACCGTTTCCGCCATAAAGCATGGTCAGGTTATCCAAATCGCTTTTGGATGAGATGGTACCAGTGGTAGTGTTATAAACTATGCTGTCTTGTTTTACCTGCACATTGTTCTGATAAATATTCCAGTTGGTTAACCGGTTCATTCCATCGTATCCGAATATTTCCTTTTGATTGGTCAGGTTATCCTGACGATAATTCAAATTCCCATTATCTCCAAAGTTATAAGTTAGATTAATAATTCCGGATGTTAGTATGGAAGTTGGCATACCTTTGTCAAAACCAAAAGAAGTTGTTTTACCTCCCCGTTGCACTTCGGTTATTTGCCCTTTTGCATTTTCGCTGTTTACTTTCCAAATTTGGCGACCGTATTTATCTTTTACTTCTGTCAGGAATCCGTAATCGTTATCGTAATGGTTTACCGTGTAATAATCAGAAGGATAGGTTTCTTTCTTTATTCTGCCCAGGGCATCGTAAGCTGTTTCCCGATTGTAAATATTCAAACCGATTTCTTCTCTGATATTGGTTACACGGTCAAAATCATCGTAACTGAAGATTTGCTTGTGCTGACCGGCAATTTCGATGCTGCTGATCCTGTTCTGGGCATCGTAACCATAACTCGTGATTTCACCATTGCGGTTGATGCTGTTCAAGCGACCGGTAGTCGGCTCAAATTGATGGGTGGTAACGAGGAAATTATTTGAATGTACTTTCTGTTTTTCTTCCAACAATTCTCCAAAGCCATTATATTTAGTTTCGATTACACCTGCATCGGGGTCGGTAAGTTTAGTACGCTTGCCTTGCAGATTGTATTCCATCGAAAGGGCTTGTCCGCCTTGTGGGGTGGCAGTCTTGGTCAGGCCCGATGGATAAAAAGTGTAAGAATCCGTTTTCTCATTTACCGTGCTGGATACCACGAATCCTGAATTATTCAGGGTGGTGGTTTTTGTCGCTTCAGGAGTGGTTTCAGTTGTACTCAATCCGTTGTATGCAGTTGTGATATTACCCATGGGTGTTTGCACGGTAGTAGGTCGACCATACGCATCATATACGCTATAAGTTTCAGCCCAGATTTTGGTATCTCCTTCAAAATAGGGTTCTGAAACCCGGTAAAGTCTACCTTTGTTAGCTCCTGAAGTGTAATATTCAGTTGAGACAGATATTTTTCGGTCGTTTAGTCCGTAGGTGTCTTTTTGTATCTCGCGACCAAGGGCATCGAACCAGCTTGTCACAGGAGCACTGCCCGATGCCTGAGCATAGCTGTAATACACAGCACCGGTGGGACCTCCGCCTCCTGCCCATTGTAACACTTCTACTTTCCGGTTACCGTCGGGGTATTTTGTTTCCTTTAACCTGCCAAAAACATCGTAGGTGTAATAGGTGGTTTTGCCTTTAGTGGTTCCGCTGTTTAATAAACCGCGTGTTTCATCCCAATCATAGGTGGTTGTTTCTCCCAACACATTGGTTTTGGAAGTGACAAAACGTCCTTTGGATGTTCCGCTTGAGGTGTAAGTCATGGATGAGCTTCTTGTTCGCTCGAAACCGTCAGCATCTTTTGCTTTTACTTCTATTGTTTGTGCTTGTCCAAAAGCATTAAAATTTTTGTACTCCGTAGTAACTTTATATTCGGGACTGTTGGGGTTGATGATTTCTTTTGTAAGATTGCCGTTGTTGTCATAATCAAACTCCATCTGTTTAGTCTCGGATTGATTGGCATATGTTATAACGGTGTTGATACCTTGCGGTTTGTTCGGACACCATGAACCTTTTTGGATATATGAAATTGTTTGCGTTTCAGTCAATTCTCCTTTGTTCGTTTGAATTGACTGGGGATTACCGTAAGCATCAAAATTGGAAATTGTCTTTGTTTCGGACAGTCCAGTCAGGTTGTCGGTTGTTGTCTGGGAAGACACGTAAGGAAATATACGTTTTCCGCCCAAAGATATAATATCGTTAGTTAAAGATGTTGTTGAAATTATTGAATCGGCCGTGGTTTTAACAATTTGTCCAATAGGGTAGGTGTTATAATATGTAGAGTTAAAACCCATCGTATTTTCATAAATAATTCCTTTGGTTACATCTGTTGAATTGATTTTTTCAAACCCGAGAAAGCCCTTTCCTTGTTTATGTATCCTGGCATTTTCATATTGTTGGTCAGTTTGAAACAATACTGCATTATTTCCCTGTTGATATGAACTCACTACTTTTAGATTTCCTTTTAAACGACTAACGGGGAAAGTGTATGAATCAGTGTTAGTATAAACTTCGGCGTTACTTGTATTTGAGTAGTCAATCCTGTTTTGAATGCCTGCTCCATCGGTAATTCTTTTAACAAATAAACTTTCATCTCCTGTATCAAAAAAGTTCATGTCCATATTTATACTACCCTGATTAAGATAGTGATTCATAAGCATTTCTTCACGCCCGTCTCCATTGAAATCAGCGTTATAAAAAAGATTAATGTAGGCGCCAGTAGCATATGTATAACTATAATTTGTATCATATTTTTTTAGTGAAAAATCATTTCCCTTACTCAATCCAACCCAGAAAGAACAATTATATGCATTCTGTGCAATACCAAAGCAAGTAAAATCGCTTTTACCATCATTGTTAAAATCTCCGATAAACAATTTGACCTGAAATGTTTGCATCCAAGGGATAATTGTGGTTTCAAAATCATTCCCGGTTGCAAAATGAATAGCAGTTTCATTATCGTCAGATCCATAACTTGACTTTTGTGTCAGTAAATCAGTTTTTCCATCTCCATTAAAATCACCAAAGTAAACACCTGTATTATTATTCGGATATGAACCACTATCGAATAGAGTGAATATAGTTCCAATATGACCATAAATGCGATACCCGTCTTCATCCATCACGAAAACATCAGTTTTCCCGTCTCCATTAAAGTCCAATTGATATTTATTATTTGGAAACCAGTTTAATAAATCGGTTCCCCAGGTAGTTCCACCCATAGAAACAAAACCATCAATACCCGTTACTAAAGAATTATTTTCCACCAACAATTCTTCTTTTCCATCTCCATTAAAATCCCCTACCATAGCTCTATCTTCACTTGTTCCTGCCCCTAATCTGCAATAATGATTAAA
>JAQWCZ010000019.1 GCA_028705705.1 Paludibacter sp. | reverse complement strand
CGAATTTTAAAAGCTCGCACATGAACAAAATCGTTGGTAAAGAGTATTTCTCGGAAAACGTCATTAAATTTGAAGTGGAAGCGCCGCTGATAGCCAAATCGCGCAAAGCCGGACATTTCGTCATGGTGAAAGTAGGCGCCAAAGGAGAACGCATTCCGTTGACCATTGCGGATGCTGATATCTCGAAAGGAACCATCACGCTCGTGGTGCAGAAAATGGGGGTATCTTCTTCTAAATTAGCACTGTTAAATATCGGCGATGAAATAACCGACCTGGTTGGTCCGCTTGGGAAAGCCACTCACATCGAAAATTTCGGCACCGTGGTTTGCGCCTGCGGTGGTGTCGGTACCGCACCTATGTTGCCCATCGTGGATGCGCTGAAAAAAGCCGGAAACAAAGTGATTACCGTGTTAGCTGCCCGCAACAAAGACCTCATTATCCTCGAGGATCAGATGAAACAACATTCGGATGAAGTAATTGTCATGACCGATGATGGCTCTTACGGCAACAAAGGACTCGTAACCAACGGAGTGGAAATGGTCATCAACCGCGAAAAAGTGGATATGTGTGTAACCATTGGTCCGGCTGTGATGATGAAATTCGTGAGCATGCTGACCAAGAAATACGACATCCCTACCGTAGCTTCATTGAACACCATCATGGTGGATGGAACCGGTATGTGTGGCGCCTGTCGCGTGACTGTTGGCGGCAAAGTGAAGTTCGTTTGCGTGGATGGTCCTGAGTTTGATGCTCATCTGGTTGATTTTGATGAAATGCTGATGCGATTGGGCGGTTACAAGGACATAGAACGTGAAGAAATGGAGCGCTTCGATTGTCATGTGTGATTAATTTAACCACATAAGTCACATAAGAAAACATAGATTTTAGCTTCATAAACAATTAAATTTCAAAGAGAATACCCCACATAACCTCACACTTTTATTACTAATGTGACTTATGTGGTAAAAAAGAATATCAAGATGCCGAATTTAGCAGAAGAAAGAGCACAGGCCTGGAGAGAAGAATTGCGTAACACCATGAAAGCCAAAGAGCGTACCTCATTGACAAGGGTACACATGCCGGAACTGGATGCAGAATACCGCAGTCACAACAAAGAGGAAGTAAACCTGGGATTAACATCCGAAATGGCCATGCTCGAAGCAAAACGTTGTCTCGATTGTGCCAACCCAACCTGTATGGATGGTTGTCCGGTTAGCATTTATATTCCCAAGTTCGTTAAACAAATCGAAGTCGGCGATTTTCTTGGTGCCGCCAAAACACTTAAAGAAACTTCAGCACTACCGGCAGTATGCGGTCGTGTTTGTCCGCAGGAAAAACAATGCGAGGCACAATGTATCCATGTAAAAATGAAAAAACAACCAGTGGCTATCGGTCACCTGGAACGTTTCGCAGCAGACTATGAGCGGGAAAGTGGCAACATCTCTGTACCCGAAGTGGCAGCGCCAAACGGAATCAAAATTGCCGTGGTAGGCTCCGGTCCGGCCGGATTATCTTTCGCCGGTGACATGGCCAAACTGGGTTACGACGTTACCGTTTTCGAAGCCCTGCATGAAATTGGCGGTGTGTTGAAATATGGCATCCCTGAATTTCGTTTACCTAACGTGATTGTGGATGTTGAAATTGACAACCTGCGGTCCATGGGTGTTAAGTTCGTGACCAACTGTATTGTCGGCAAAACCATCACCCTGGAAGATTTAAAAGAAGATGGATTTGAAGCCATGTTTGTAGGTAGTGGAGCCGGATTACCCCGTTTCATGAGCATCAAAGGAGAAAATTTTGTTGGTGTAATGTCATCGAACGAATACCTCACCCGGGTTAATCTGATGGATGCTGCCAGTTCTGAATCGGACACCCCTGTATTCAAAGGCAAACATGTAGCGGTAATTGGCGGTGGTAACACCGCGATGGACTCAGTTCGTACTGCCCGTCGGTTAGGAGCAGATCGTGCGATGATCGTGTATCGCCGTTCCGAAGCAGAAATGCCTGCTCGTTTGGAAGAAATAAAACATGCCAAAGAAGAAGGAATTGAATTTATGAACCTTCGAAATCCGATTGAATTTATCGGTAACGAGCAAGGCCGTGTTACCCACATGGTATTGCAGGAAATGGAACTCGGAGATCCCGATGCTTCCGGACGCCGCTCTCCGGTTGAAATTCCCGGCCGCACCGAAACCATAGAAGTAGATGAAGTAATTGTGAGCGTAGGCGTATCGCCGAACCCATTGATTCCGCAAACCGTCGGGGGATTGCAAATCTCGAAATGGGGCACCATTATGGTGAACCAGGATACCATGCAAACCGATATTCCGATGCTTTTTGCAGGTGGTGATATCGTCCGCGGCGGGGCCACGGTGATTCTTGCCATGGGTGATGGGCGCAAAGCTGCTACTGCTATGCATGAATGGATTCAATCGCAACAAAAATAAATGTGTAATCAAATTAAGAACATCTTATTTATTTGTCTCCTTTTCATTTCCCTATCGGGATTTGGAAACAATTCTTTTGTCTCTGTTGATAAAAAATCTCAAACAGTACCGGATACCTTAACCGGTTACAGGAAAATCGCAGCATATTTAAGCCACGACCTGAAAACCGATACAGAAAAAGCCAGGGCTTTGTACATCTGGTTATCACATAATATTCAATACAACCTAAGTCAAAAGAACGCCGACATTAACTATCAGTCGGCAGATGATATTATTGATGAAGCACTTAGAACGAGAAAGGGTGTTTGTCAGCATTATGCCGAACTCTTTCATGCCATGGCTCATTCCATTGGATTAGAATCTTATCTGATATCAGGATATACACGCAATAATGCAGGTGAGATTTCGGATATGAGTCATGCCTGGAATGGGATAACAATTGATTCAAAACATTACCTGATTGATGTTACCTGGGCAGCGGGTTACGAACAGGATGGGAAATATGTACATCAGTTCAGGGATGAATATTTTCTGATTTCTCCTGAAAATTTCATTCAAACGCACATGCCTTTTGACCCGGTAATGCAATTCCTCAGTAACCCTATCAACAACAGGGAATTTACATCCAAAGATTTCTCAAAACTGAAAAAGCCGGGGAATTTTGCCTTTAACGACACCATTCTGCAGGAAAGAAAACTCAGCAAACTAAAACAACTTGAGTACGCGAGCAGACGCATCAAAGCCAACGGAATACAAAATAAACTAATTCAAAAGCAACTGAACAACAACATCCTGCAAATCGCAACCATCAAATACAACACAGCCATTGATACACTGAACTACGGAGTAGAAAACTACAACCTGTACGTCACGCACAAAAACAAACAATTCCGCAATCCCACATTAGAAGATAAGTATGTACTGGAACTAATTGAAAGTGCAGAACGGGCAGCTTTTACGGCGAATAAAATACTTTACGGACTCTTATCGCCAAGTACGGAATTAAACACCCTGATCGCGGATGTCAGACGCAAATTATCGGTTATCATGCCGGATCTGAAAAAAGAAAAGGAATTCGTTGAGAAATATCTGAATACATGGAAGCCGTTGCGGATGTTGTTATTTATGAAGTAACAGCTTTCAACGAAACCAAATCAGCATTAAAATCAATGATAGTCAACACCTTATCTTTTAAAAACTTATGACTAATGAGTTATCCTGAAATTATTCTTATCGCTTTAGGGCTATCCTTTGACACCTTTGCCGTTTCAGTTTCGACAGGATTAATGGTTAAAAAGATTCATTTCCTGCAAGGTGTAAAAATCGCTTTGGTATTAGCATTCTTTCAATCATTATTGCCTTTTTTGGGTTGGCTGGGAGGCTCTCAAGTTGTAAAGTATATTGCTGAAATAGATCATTGGTTTGCTTTTGTTTTGCTGTCTATTGTCGCAATAAAGATGATCATTGACGCTGTTAATAATAATGAAGAGAAAAAGATTATCTCATTGTCATTTAGAGTGTTGATTTTAATGGGATTAGCAACAAGCATCGATGCTTTTGTTGTTGGTATAAGTCTGGCTTTCATTGACATAAAAATTTATCAATCCATCATCATTATAGGAATTACTACCTTTCTTGCAGCTATGATAGGCATGTTAATTGGAAAGCAAGTAAAATGTCATTCAGGAACGAAAATTGAAATTATCGGTGGAATAATACTTTTTAGTATTGGACTAAAAATATTGATAGAACATCTCTGTAAAATGTAAACAAAAACGAGGCAAAATGTGTTTACATTCACATGAAAACCAATGTATTTGATATTAGGGGAATGAGCTGCTCCGCTTGTGTGGCTCATATTGAAAAGGCAGTTCGTAATTTAAATGGCATTTTAACTGTTCAGGTAAATTTACTCACCAACTCCATGTCGGTTCGGTACGATGAGGCAATTTTGCACACTGATGATGTGGAATCCGCAGTTAAAAAAGCAGGATATGAAGCTTACTTAAGAATTAAAAGAGAAAATACCCAATCTATCTCTGCTGCAGAGAAAACAGGAAAGACAACGCTGAAAATTGATGAAGAAACATTGAACATGAAAAAGCGATGGCAAAGTTCCTTGTTTTTCCTGATTCCTCTGCTTTATGTTTCGATGGGTGATATGTTAACATTACCTTATCCTGCGTTTTTAAAAAGTCATGAAAACACATTGACTTTTGCATTTGTACAATTCTTACTTTCCTTACCAATTTACCTGATTAACAGGAAATATTTTATAACAGGTTTCCGTAGTTTGTTCAAACTAGCCCCGAATATGGATGCTCTGATTGCCATTGGTTCTTCGGCTGCCATGATTTACGGCATTTATGCTATTTTCAGAATCGGATATGGAATGCATAGTGGTGATAATACAACCATCATGCAATTTGCACACGATATCTATTTTGAATCGGGAGCTACCATCCTTACCCTGATTACCTTAGGAAAGTATTTTGAAGCCAGATCAAAGAGCCGTACTTCGGAAGCTTTAACTAAGTTGATGGATTTATCTCCAAAAACAGCCATTGTAATACGGGATGACAAGGAAACGGAAATTCCGGTTTGTCAGGTTACCACTGGTGATTTGGTTGTTATAAAATCAGGTCAGTCGGTTCCGGTCGACGGAGAAGTAGTAACCGGTAAGGCATCCATGGATGAATCAATATTGACAGGTGAAAGCATCCCGGTCTTCAAAAAAGAAGGAGACACCGTCATGTCAGCAACCATTTGTCAAACAGGTTATCTGAAGCTTAAGGCAACAAAAGTGGGCGAAGACACTACCTTGTCTCAGATTATCTGTTTAGTGGAAGAAGCTTCGGCATCAAAAGCGCCCATTGCCAAACTAGCGGATAAAATCAGCGGATATTTTGTGCCAGTTGTCATTTCAATTGCGATATTAGCATCAGTAGTTTGGTTGTTACTTGGTTATCCGGTTGATTTTGCCTTGTCCATCGGTATTTCTGTTCTGGTAATTTCCTGCCCCTGTGCTCTTGGACTAGCAACACCGGTAGCCATCATGGTGGGTACAGGGAAAGCCGCAGGTCACGGTGTGTTGATAAAATCAGCAGAATCGCTCGAAATCGGGCATAAGATTGATACCATTGTTTTGGATAAAACCGGCACGCTGACAGCCGGTCAACCCCTGGTTACTAAAATCGTTTCCAATCGCTTCCTCCCTGAGAATAAACTACTGGAGATTGCTGCATCTTTAGAAAAATCATCAGAACATCCATTGGCCAAAGCGGTACTCGAAGAAGCTGAGTTCAGGGGTATTTATCCGCAACCGGCAACTGATTTCGAAGTGTTTCCTGGCATGGGAATTAAAGCCATCATCAATGAAAGAACATATTTTGCCGGAAATGCCGGGTTAATGAAAGAAAATGAAATTGCTTCGGGCATTTTTGCAACAAAAGCCGATTTACTTGCTGATGAAGGAAACTCGCTACTGTTTATTGCCAATTCAACTGAAATATTAGGTATCATCGCGGTTGCCGATGTTTTGAAACCGCACAGTGTGTTGGCAGTTGAACGCTTACAGCAAATGGGACTGAATGTAATTATGCTGACAGGTGACCACCTCAGGGTTGCACAACATATTCAGCACAAACTGGGGATTAAAAAAGTAATCGCAGGTGTATTACCACAGGGAAAAGAAGAAGAAATCCGCAAATTACAGACAGAAGGCAGAATAGTAGCGATGGTAGGTGACGGTATCAACGATGCTCCTGCGCTTGTACGCGCTGATTTGGGGATTGCCATCGGAGCAGGGACTGACATCGCCATGGAATCGGCTGATGTGGTTTTGATCAGCAATGACCTGTCGGGCGTAAGTTTCTTTATTCAATTGAGTAAACAAGTTATGTTGAATATCAAACAAAACCTGTTCTGGGCTTTTTTCTACAATATACTCGGAATTCCTTTAGCTGCGGGTGTTTTCTATCCTCTCTGGGGATGGACTTTGAGCCCTATGTTTGCCGCAGTAGCCATGAGTCTCAGCTCTGTAACTGTCGTACTGAATGCCTTGAGAATCAAATCAGGGAAAAGTCTGAAAAACGATAATAAGTAATATTTTTTAAGAAAAGTTGGCAACGGAATTTCACAAACTAAGCCAGCAATTGATCAATTGCCTGTATTACTTTATCAAAATTAAACTGACTGATGATTTCGTTTTTATACGCCAGTATTTTATTGTTGCATAAATTGCCGATACTTCCCTCATGCGTATGTTGAATCGATTTATCAGGATTGAAATTACCAGCTTCTATATCCAAACCAACCTGCTTATAAGCGTCACGGAAGGGTACACCGCTCAGCGTAAGTTTATTCACAGCTTCAACACTGAAGATAAAATTGTATTTTAAATCGTCCAGGATCTGTTCATTCACCTGAAGTTGAGACATCATCAGGGTTGTCATATCCAGGCAATCCCTCAACTCATCAAAAGCCGGGATAAACACTTCCTTGATGATTTGCAAATCACGAAAATATCCCGATGGAAGATTGTTGGTTATCAGCATGATTTGTTGTGGCACGGATTGAATTTTGTTGCACTTAGCACGCGTAAGTTCAAAAACATCCGGATTTTTCTTATGCGGCATGATGCTTGAACCCGTGGTAAATTCATCCGGCAATTTGATAAAACCAAAATTTTGTGAATTATACAAACAAGCATCAAAAGCCAGTTTGGAAATGGTAGCAGCAACAGATGCCATAGCATTGGCTACCGTCCGTTCCATTTTGCCACGTCCCATCTGGGCATATACCACATTGTAATTCATACTGTCGAACCCGAGCAAATCAGTTGTCATTTGGCGATTTAACGGGAAAGAAGAACCATAGCCTGCAGCAGAGCCCAAGGGGTTCCGGTTGGTAATTTTCCAGGCAGACAACAATAATTGCAGGTCATCCGCCAGACTTTCTGCATAAGCAGCAAACCACAACCCAAAAGAAGAAGGCATAGCAATCTGTAAATGGGTATAACCGGGTAACAGCACATGCTTATACCGGTCACTCTGAGCAATCAGGTTCTCAATCAGACGGTTCACCCGACTTGTAATTTGCATCAGTTCAGCACGTGCAAAAAGTTTCAGGTCAACGAGCACCTGATCATTACGCGAACGACCACTGTGAATTTTCTTACCCACATCACCCAGTTTACGCGTTAGCAACAGTTCAACCTGAGAATGAACATCTTCCACATCCTCTTCAATTACAAATGCATCATCTTCGATTGTCTGATAAATATTCTTCAGTTCAAACAGCAAAGTTTCTAGTTCTTGCGGTTGCAATAGTCCGACAGACTCAAGCATACGGATGTGTGCCATGGAACCAAGTACATCGTATTTGGCCAGACAAAGATCCATTTCACGATCTTTACCCACCGTAAACTTCTCAATCCGTTTGTCGGCCTGCACACTTTTTTCCCAAATTTTTGCTGCCATGATAATTGTATTATGTGAGCTTATTATTGAGTAATTTTTCAAACAAATCTGCCAGGATATTGATCCCCTGTTCCAGTTGTTTATTTAACATCATTTTCAATATTGAAGGAAGATTGGCATACAACACCAACTGCATCTGTGTTTGGTCAGGAGATAATTCATCCAGTTTAATCTCTGCATTTACCTCAACAGGCAGATAGGAAGTTTCAAAACGGATGGACTTTGGTGGAGTTTTTTCAACAATTCTGAAACCCACCTTGCCAAACTGATTCAACTCAAGCAAACAAGATTCTGCATCATACTCCAGCACCTTGAATTTCCCGTGAAAATTATCGATATCACCACCAAGCTTACCCAGGTTATTAAAGTCGCTGAGTACGCCAAAAACCACTTCTTCTGAAGAAGAAATGGTCTTCATATCACTTTGGTATGTTGTCATTCACTTATTAATCCTTTCTCCATACGGCAGGATTCATCCGCCATTCTTTGAGGGTTTCAATATCTTCTTCCGAAATATAGTTGATCGACAGCGCTTCTGAAAGCACGGCATCATAATCACACAAGGTTGTCAGTTTAACTTTAGCAGCCCTGAACTTCTCTATAGCAACCGGAAATCCGTAAGAAAATATCGCAATCATCCCAAGCACTTCTGATCCATCCTTTCGGATTGCTTCAACAGCTTTCAGACTACTTCCTCCGGTTGAAATCAGATCTTCAATCACCACCACTTTTTGTCTGGGTTTCAGGTCGCCTTCAATAAGGTTTTCCAACCCATGATCTTTGGGTGTGGGACGAATATAAATAAATGGCAATCCAAGTAAATCTGCAACTAACACTCCCTGCGCAATAGCTCCGGTAGCCACACCGGCAATTACCTCAACATCAGGATAATTTTCTTGAATCAAACGGGCAATTTGCAGTTTTAAATACGTTCTGATTTGTGGATAAGACAATGTCTTACGGTTATCACAATAAATGGGTGACTTCCATCCTGATGCCCAGGTAAATGGATTATGCGGTTGTAGTTTAACAGCTTTTATTTTTAGGAGTTTATCGGCTACTTGTTTTTCAATGAGTTTCATTTTGTCGTTAATTGAGCGGTTTTTAAAAAAATAATCCTGATATTAGTGTACTATTGTTTGCAAAATTAACCAAACTATTTTACACACGAAAGATAAATAATATTTTTATCATATTTTTAATTTATCTCTTACCACTCAAAAAACGGGTGGTAAAAATGCATCTTCAATATGTTCAATCTTATAATCATCACCATCAGGCATTACAGAAATAATATCAAACCTTGTCTCTCCCTGCCAGTTATAACGTTTTATATAACTCCCTGCAGCGTTTACAAGATTTTTAATTTTACGTAAATCGATGGTTTCTTCGGGTGCCAAAAAAACATCAGTCGAACGTGTTTTGACTTCAACAATTACTAACCAATTGTCTTTTTCTGCAATAATATCAATCTCTAATTTGCCTGCATAATAATTGGTGGTACGAATTTTGTACCCTTTTGTGACCAAAAAATCCCGGGCGCGGTTTTCTCCAAGTAAACCAAGTTCATTGTGTTTAGCCATAGTTAAAGTATTTTTAATTTAGTGATACAAAAGTAGGGAATTTCCGGATATTACGTGGAAATTAAACATTTAATATTACTTTTGTATGACTTTTTTAAATAAAATGGGGAATAAAAAACATGAATCTTCATTGAGCCGTAACAAATTACGGAAACACAAACATTTGTTTATGCTCAATGATGCTGAAAATAAGGCGCTCAACAGGTATATCAATCAATACAATGTAACCAATAAATCGAAATTTATCCGGGAAACATTGATGCAGGCTATTCTACGTAAATTCGATGAAGATGCCCCGACTTTGTTTGATTAATCATAGTTTATATTGTGTTTTTACTGTTTTCACATGAGATTGAAGATTATTTTAGCATTTATTTTATTAACTTTTATTCCTGATTCAGCACTCCCGACCACTGAAATTAGGGACAGTATTGCTGTTACAACCAGTAAATATTTAATTGAAACCACTTTGAATGAGGATGAGAAGGATTCTTTACTTAATTCTTCTGAAGATTCTGTTCCTGAAATAATCATTCCTGAAAAAAAGTCAGATTCTTTTGTCAAAAACGAAAAAAAAGAATATGTGCCCATTGATGTCCAACAAATACTGGCAAAAGTAGAACAAAATCTACCAAAAACTAAACGTGTCGTCATTAATGACAGATTTTTACAAACAAATCCTCTTTTCATTGATCTATTATTTCACGGTTATTCAGCCAAACCGGTACAACTTGAGAAATGGGATGAAAAAGACTTTGTTTTCAATAAAACCGCCTCGCAACTTAAAATAAGAAACTTTACAGCATTATACGGAGTTGAAAACTCATTACAGAATCTGAGGGAAAAAATCATCCGTCAATTTGTTGTGTCTAATCCTCATTTCATTGCATACAAAATCGATAATCTTCCGGACGTATCTGACTTTATCAAATTTGAGCTGAATACAAAACCTATTGAAGAAACTGTTCTGTTAAACCGAAAAAGGTTCGATTACGAACACAGAAAACTAAACATTGAAAAGATTAAACGTAATCCATGGACAACCAAGTCAAATGCTTTGCTGCAATTTTCACAGAACTACATTTCAAAAAACTGGTACCAGGGAGGTAGCGACAATATCTCTATTCTGGGTATTTTAAACGGAACTTTCAATTATGACGATAAGAAAAACATCCAGTGGGATAATTTTGCAGAATGGCGTCTCGGCTTTAACTCGGTAGAGGGTGATACAATCAGGACATTAAACACCAACGACGACATACTCAGGGCAACAAGTAAGCTGGGTATCAAGGCAGGCGGCAACTGGTTTTATAGTGGCTCAGTCGATTTCTCAACTCAATTTTTTAACAGTTACAAGGCTGTCAACTCCCAGGTTATGAAGGCTAAACTATTCACCCCGGTGAGATTAAACATAAATGTCGGATTGGATTATAAATACAAAAAACTATTCTCGCTCATGTTTTCTCCTTTGAGTTATAAGTTTATTTATGCCAGCGACACCTTACTCGTCGACCAAAAATCGTTTGGTATCCCTAAAGGACAAAACATTTTGAGTCAAGTAGGTAGCTCATTCAAAGCGCAACTGTCTTATAGTCCGACCAGGAACATTCAGATTGATTCCAAACTTAATTTTTATACCAATTATGAAAAAATTGAAGTAGATTGGGAAATAATCAGCAATTTCAAGTTTAACAGGTTCCTGTCCACCAGACTTTCACTCAATCCCAGGTATGACAACACGGTCTTAACGGATGAAAGAGCAAGAATTCAGTTCAAACAGTTGCTGACCTTCGGGCTTTCCTACAAATTATTGTAACATCTCACGAAAACTTGAAATGCCATGCATTGAAAATGGCAATATTCTCTTGTCCGTGACGACCCAACATGATGCTGATCTTTCCCGGATCATGCACAGTGTTTAAAGCTGTTTTAGAAAAAAACTTATCGGCATAACATATAATTTGCTCTTCGATAGAGACAGGTACCATATCCCGATGCGGCAATGGCAACTTGTTTTCCAGTATTTTTTCTAAAGAAATGCCTGTTCCGGTATGCCGTTCACAAACAAATGCATGACGTTCCAATCCTTCTTTACGCAATAAATCCGCACCCAAATAACCATGTTCGATATACTGATGACTGCCCTGACAGAAAATCCGCGGAGCATCACACAAGAAAATGCCAATATCATGCAACAAAGCTGCTTCGGCGATAAAAGCCGTATCAGCATGAAATTCGCGGTGCTTATTGGCTACTTCAAGTGCCTTATCCCTGACCTGTTCACTGTGTTTCACCAACACATGATACAACTCCGTATCCGGCGTATAGTATTTTTGGATAAGATGATAGGGGTTCATGTTGATGATGTTTGTGGTGCAAAGATAATTATTTTAGTGGTTAGTGGTTAATGTTTAGTGGTTAGTTTTAGCGGATAATTAACCACTGACAATTTACAATTAACCACTAAAATAATTATCTTTGTAACTCAATTCCCCCATCATGAAGTACGTTGATGTTGTTGTCCCATTGCCGGTTTCGGGCACTTTTACCTACGCTGTCCCCTCTGTGTGGACTGACAGTGTACGGATTGGTATGCGAGTCGTGGTTCCGTTTGGTTCCAAAAAATTATACACCGGTATTATTACCGTAATACACACACAAGAACCTACTTTATATAAGCCCAAAGAAATCTTGAGCTTACTCGACACAACAGCGATACTGCGCCGACCGCAATACAAATTTTGGGAATGGATCAGCGAATATTATATGTCAACGATCGGAGAAGTTTATCAGGCTGCTATTCCTTCAGGCCTGAAACTGGAAAGTGAAACAGAAGTCTGTCTCAATCCTGATTTTGAAGCGGAAGAAATATTATCAGTCAGAGAACAGCAGATACTGGATGCCTTGTCTGATGCAAAACCTCGTTCCATTGCAACATTAAACAAACATTGTGCTGTTCTTGATATCATGCCGACAATCAAGAAACTCCTCGAAAAAGGGGCTGTAGAGGTAAAAGAATTCGTTTCGGAAAGATTCAGGGCAAAAAAAGAAGCCTGTATTCGTTTGTCAAAAAATTATGTTGAAGCAGATTATCTGAAAAACCTTTTTGATAATTTATCAAGAGCACCCAAACAGCTTGCCTTGCTGATGAGCTACATCGAATTATCAAAATATCTGAAAATCAAAGAACCTGAAACAGTTTTCAAAAAAAATCTCCTCAAAAAAACAGGAATCAGTGTACATGTACTAAACAGCCTGGTTGAAAAAGGCATTTTTGAAATTTATCAACAGGAAACAACCCGATTAGGTTATGCTGCACAAGAAACATCTGACACCTACCCATTGAATGAATTTCAGCAGAAAGCATTGTCCAGGATTGAAAATCAGTTTATTGAAAAGCCGGTTGTATTATTGCACGGGGTGACTTCAAGCGGAAAAACCGAACTGTATATTCATTTGATTAACAAAATACTCAACGAAGGTCGACAAGTATTGTATCTTGTCCCGGAAATAGCACTGACTACCCAGTTGACTACCCGACTGAAACGCGTATTTGGAAATAAATTAGGTGTATATCATTCCAGATTTTCGGATGCAGAACGGGTCGAAATATGGAACAATGTATTACAGGATAAATCTTATGAAATTATTTTGGGAGTTCGTTCGTCAATATTTTTGCCTTTCCGCCACCTTGGATTGGTGATTGTGGATGAAGAACATGAACCCAGTTTTAAACAATACGATCCGGCACCACGCTATCATGCCCGTAATGCAGCCATTGTGTTGGCCAGTATGCATGGAGCAAAAACCTTACTGGGAACCGCGACTCCCTCCATCGAGAGTTATTTCAACGCTCAAACTGGGAAATATGGATTCGTGGAACTGAATGAGCGGCATGAAGAAATGCAATTACCCGAAATTCAGGTAGTGGACATGAAAGAAGCTTACCGGAAAAAAAAATTCGAAGGGCATTTTTCAGATGTATTGCTGGAAAAGATCTCAACTGCCCTGCAAAACAAAGAGCAGGTTATCCTCTTTCAAAACCGGAGAGGATATGCACCCTTTGTGGAGTGCAATGCATGTGCTTACATCCCAAAGTGTAAAAACTGTGATGTCAGTCTGACTTTACATGCCTCAGTTAACACACTCAACTGTCACTACTGCGGTTATACCGAACGGCTACCGGTTGTTTGTCCCGTTTGCAAAACACCCGGACTGAACACACGTGGCTTTGGAACAGAGAAAATAGAAGAAGAAATAAAAAATATATTCCCGGAAGCCCGCGTGCAGCGAATGGATTTAGACACGACCCGCTCGAAGAAAGCCTATGAGCAAATCATCACTGCTGTGGAAGATCATAAAATTGACATTTTGATTGGTACGCAAATGGTTACGAAAGGGCTTGACTTTCAGAAGGTAAGTCTGGTAGGCATCCTGAATGCCGATAACCTGTTGAATTATCCTGATTTCAGGGCACATGAAAGAGCTTTTCAATTGATGGCTCAGGTAAGCGGGCGGGCGGGCAGAAAGCACAAAAGAGGTCTGGTCATCATACAAACATCCACCCCTGGCCATCCTGTCATAACCCAGGTTCTGCATCACGACTATCAGGCTATGTATGCATTACAATCAGCAGAAAGGCAACAATTCAAGTATCCACCCTATTACAGAATGATTCAGATAACGCTGAAACACCTGGATGCGGCTGTTATCAATTCTGGTGCAAAAGAAATGGCTACTGAAATGAAGACGGTTTTCGG
>JAQWCZ010000275.1 GCA_028705705.1 Paludibacter sp. | reverse complement strand
GGTCAGGTAATTAACCACTAACCACTATCCACTAAATTAAGAAGATCCCCGCTTCATCACAAGCCTTAAGCATATCACCGGGCCAGATACTTGCCTGAATTTCGCCTATATGGGCTTTACGAAGGAAGAACATACAAAGACGCGATTGACCGATACCGCCTCCGATAGAAAGAGGTAAAGAACCTTCTACCAGTCGCTTATGGAAATATAATTCCAGACGATCCGTTTTATTTTCGAGTTCAAGTTGTCGTAGCAAGGCTTCTTTATCCACCCGAATACCCATGGAGGAAATTTCAAGTGGCAATTCAAGCACCGGATTCCAAAGGAGAATATCACCATTCAAACCAGGTAATCCTTTTTCACCCGGCGTTGTCCAATCGTCATAATCGGGAGCACGACCATCGTGTTTTTCACCATCACCCAATTTAGCTCCGATACCTATGATAAATACCGCACCATATTGTTGGGTTATCTTATATTCCCTCTCTTTAGGAGATAAATCAGGATACAATTGGCGCAGTTCTTCAGCATGAATGAACTGAATCTCATCCGGAAGTATCGGCCTTATTTGAGGAAAACTTTCTGAAACCAGGTACTCCGTACGTAGCAAAGTAGCGTAAATACGTTTTACTATCAGTTTCAGAAAATCGATGTTGCGTTCTTCTGCTGTCATGATACGTTCCCAATCCCATTGATCCACATACAGAGAGTGAATATTACCCAACTCCTCATCAGCCCGTATGGCATTCATATCCGTATAGATACCATAACCATTCTCTATATCATAATCTGCCAACGTCACCCTTTTCCATTTTGCAAGTGAGTGAACCACTTCTGCACGGGCATCATGCATGTCTTTAATCGGAAAATTAACCGCTCTTTCAACGCCATTCAAATCATCATTCAAACCCGTTCCACGCAGTACAAATAGGGGGGCAGTAACCCTTCTGAGTCGTAATTCGGCAGACAAATTAGCCTGAAAAAAATCTTTTATTTTTGCTATTCCCACTTCTGTCTGTTGAAGATTCAGCAATGGTTTGTAATTAGCCGGTTTTATCAAGTAACTCATAGAAAATAATTTAACGTATTGATTAAAATAAAGAACAAAGATAATCAAATTGTAAGAATTATCAGCATTTCACCACACAAAATATGCAGCATTTACTTTATTGTGATGCAAAAGAAACAACAAAGCCTCTTTCTTAACAGAAAAAGGCTTTTATATCAACTTAAAATGAGGATTTTAAATGCGTTCGTACACAGAAAAACTGTATGGATAATCATTTTTTTCATCAGCCGGATGATCTTCTCTCGATACTTCTTTCCATTTACTGAAGTTAATTTCTGGGAAATAGGTATCTGCTTTAAAATCACCATGTACCCAAGTCAGGTACATCGAATCAACATAATCTAGGCATTGCTTATAAACGGCAGCTCCACCGATCACAAAAACCTGATCCGCATTCGAACATAATTCTAATGCATCTTCTAATGAATCTGCTTCGAAATAACCTTCAGCAACACCTTCCGAAAGCATAGTTGTCAATACAATATTCGTTCGGTTAGGTAGTGGTCCGTTTGGCAAACTCTCGAATGTACGTTTACCCATCAATACAGTATGACCTGTTGTCAGGGCTTTAAAATGTTTCATATCAGCCGGTAAATTCCACGGAAGTTTTTTCTTATAGCCGATTGCGTAATCATCCGCGAGAGCGGCAACAATTGAAATCTTTGGCATGTCTCTGATGTGTGAGGTAAATAATAATTGTACTAGATCTGACTCAATGACAATTTTGTTTTATTGTTTTTGCAGTCGCAAATGTAATCATTTTTACACAAATAAAAATAAAATGTGCGATTATTTACATTTTATACAGCTACCTCCCCTTTGATATGCGGATGCGGATCATAATTAACCAATTCAAAATCTTCAAATTTAAAACTGAAAATATCTTTAATTTCCGGATTGATATGCATGTTGGGTAAAGTACGGGGCTCCCGGGTTAATTGCAATTTAACCTGCTCGAAGTGATTGGTATAGATGTGCGCATCGCCCAGGGTGTGGACAAAATCACCAGGTTTCAGTCCCGTCACCTGAGCCATCATCAACAAAAGCAAAGCATAGGACGCGATATTAAAAGGAACACCCAAAAAGATATCCGCACTGCGCTGGTACAATTGGAGACTTAGTTTGCCATCGGCCACATAAAACTGAAAAAAAGCGTGACAGGGAGGCAGGTTCATATTGGGTAAATCAGCTACATTCCAGGAACTTACAATGATTCTTCTGGAATTCGGATTGTTTTTGATTGTATTGACAACCTCCGCAATCTGGTCGATATGTCCGCCTTTATAATCAGGCCAGGATCGCCATTGATAACCATAAACATGTCCCAGGTCCCCATTTTCGTCTGCCCATTCATTCCATATCCTTACGCCGTTATCCTGCAAATATTTTACATTGGTGTCACCGTTCAGAAACCAAAGTAATTCATAAATAATAGATTTCAAGTGTAATTTTTTAGTTGTCAGACACGGAAATCCTTCAGACAAATCAAAACGCATCTGATGTCCAAAAATTGACACTGTTCCCGTTTTTGTCCGGTCTTCTTTGTAAACCCCTTCATTTAATACCCGGGTTAAGAGGTCTAAATATTGTTTCATATATTTTTATTTACTATTTATTATTTATGTGAATCAGGACTATAAAATTAGATTTCTCGCTTTGCTCCCTTAGTTTGCTGCTTGAGCAACTCGGGTACATTATCGTTCTTTTTGCGGCGGTTCGGGAATTCCCGAATCCGTCGTTAAATTTAACCAATGTATACGCTATCAATCGACGACGGGTGATCTCAACATAAAAAACACCTGTCATCCTGAATGGAGCGAAGCGAAATGAAGGATCTCTTATTTTGAACTATCGATTCGCATTATTTACATTTCAATCAAACCACAAATCACCTCAAGCTCATTCTGACAACCTTAAACTCAGTTCTCCGGTTAATCTGATTGGCAATCTCCTGTTCTTCTGGTTTTAATGTTAATATATATTCTTCCCTCAATGCCTGTTCCAAGTGCAAAAACGGATATTCTGCATGTAAAGACTCATCCACTACATAGGGTTTTTCTTCTCCGTGTCCCACTGAAATCAGGCGTTCCGGCGCAATACCGGCACGAATCAGATACTCTACAACCGATTGAGCACGTTTCTGAGACAAATTCAGATTAAATTCATTGTTACCGAAATAATCTGTATGTGCACTTATTTCTATGATAATGTTCGGATTGTCGTTCAGCATGCTGAGTAGCTCCTGAAGTCCACCTTCAGATGCAGGAGTCAGGTCCCATTTTGCAAACTCGAAGAAAATATTCGGAAGTTGCACCGGTCTGAACGCGGCAGGAAGAACCAGATCAACGGTGAAAGTCTTA
>JAQWCZ010000274.1 GCA_028705705.1 Paludibacter sp. | reverse complement strand
GTTCAAGGCTTCAACCAACAACTTGATGGGTCTTTCCTTCATCCTTCTACTACCGGTAATCACCCATTCACCAACTGTTTTCGACAGAAAAGCAGTCAGAAAGCGCATAGCAGTACCGGCTGCGCCAATGTCAAAAGTCGTGTTATTCGAATCCAATGCTTTAATCATCACATGGGTATCGTCGCAATCCGAAAGGTTTTCAATTTTGTACGGACTGTATGCCAGTGCATTTATAATTAAAGCCCTGTTGCTGATACTCTTCGACGCAGGCAGTGTGATGTCAGCTTCAACTCTTTTTTTATGAAAATGAAGGGATTTTATCGTCATGTAGGAATTGAGTGTTTTAGTACTGTTGAACGAAAATCAGACTGCCAGTTCATAGATTTTCCTTATATCATCTTCTGTAAGCTTTACAAAATTACCTAGGGTTCTGTTTCCAAGTCCCATCGTTTTAAGAAGTACTGGAATATCTTCAGCTTTGGCTCCCAGTTCGGCGAAGCGCACAGGCATGCCGATTGACCTCATAAATTGCTCGTAACGTTCAATACCTTGGAGAGCTGTGTTTTCAGGATGCTGAAAATCCATTTCACAATCCCAAACCCTTACGGCAAACTGAGCAAAGCGAGCCACATCGTGGTGCATCACATATTTCATCCAGGCGGGGAACATCACCGCTAATCCGGCACCGTGAGTAACATCATATAAACCAGATAGTTCGTGTTCCATCATGTGTGTTGCCCAATCTTGTTCGCGGCCTACCCCACAAATGTCGTTATGTGCCAACATCCCGGCCCACATCAGGTTGGCACGTGCTTCATAGTCATTGGGGTTCTTCAGTGCTTTCGGTGTTTCTTTGATGATGGTTTTTATAACTGCTTCTCCGACTCGGTCGGTTATTTCTACTTCTTTCGTGTTGGTGAAATAGCGTTCCATTACATGGGCGATCATATCGGCGGCACCTGCTGCAGTTTGATAAGCTGGCAACGTGCAAGTAAGTTCCGGATTCAGAATTGAAAATACAGGACGAATTAAGTCACTGTTGGTAGATCGTTTGAGCATACCTTTTTCATGTGTGATTACTGAACCAGTTGAACCTTCACTTCCTGCGGCAGTCAGGGTGAGAATCGTGGCTACCGGTAATGCTCTTTCGATGCGTTTCCCAGTATAAAAATCCCAGAAATCACCATCGTAAAGAGCTCCAACAGCGATGGCTTTGGCCGAGTCAATTGCACTTCCACCCCCTACTGCTAAAATAAAATCAATGTGTTCTTTTTTACAGACTTCAATACCCTGATAAACGAGGCCACTGCGTGGATTGGGTACAACTCCTCCCAATTCGGTAAAATAAACACCCGCATCTTTTAGAGAGGTTTTTACCCGGTCGAGCAATCCGCTTTTTACAACTGAACCACTTCCGTAGTGGATTAAGACTTTAGAACCTTTAAACTGCTTTACCAGTTTCCCTGATTCATGTTCACGACCTTTCCCAAATACAAAATAAGTCGGACTGTAAAAATTGAAATTATTCATTATTTTAATGCATTTAAACGTTCAATCATTTGATTACCAAGCTCTGTTTTGACTTTAATATGATTCAAAACCTCCAATACAAATGGATTACTCTCGAAACATCCCCTAACAGATTCGAAATCCTGATGTTTCTGGTTCTCATCTCCATCAACACCGAAACCGGTCTTAGAGTTCAAATCAAACTCTTTTTTTGCATCCAAATAGATTAACTGATCCAGTTTTACAACAGATGTTTTCCAGTGTTCAATCATTTTAATCAAATCATCATAAGTAACTTCATCAATTGTTTTTTCCCAATATTTTTCCAATTTATCTTTTGCCCAGGTCCATTCGTAATTGTAGTACATTGCATGCATACGTTCAAATTCCGATTGAATTTTCTCCAGATTGTATTTGTTTTGTTCAACTGCATTAAGCAATTCATCAATTTTACCTTTTGGGGCAATCAGTCCGGATAAATCAATCCATTCACCGTGTCCTTTAGGAGTATCCGGTTTAAGTCTCTCTCTTATTTCTTCGATACGGTTGTATGTTTTCTCGCCTAATCTGCTTATCAGTGAATTTCCCAGAAATTTAGTGATGGCTATTTCATACAATTCAATTCCATTTACGAGCGATGAATTTTTAATATTACAGTTTTGATACACATATAAGTCAGTTGTTTCACCAGAGATTTGTTGTAATTTTTTAAGTACTTCGACCCCTTTTATCATTTTCTGAATGGTATAGGGACTCAGTAAATTGAAGTTGATCGGGTCAAGTTTATGACTGTCTTTGCGGTTATCACGCTTCGGCCATTTCTGCGCATCACGGATAGTACCAACGCTTCGTAGGTTTACCCCTGGGACAAGGTAGCTGTCGGTTGCATTTTCTATCAGGTACGAGAAAGGTAGATCAGATGTATCTGAATGTTTATAATGACGCCCCATAACCAGCGTAAATGCGCCAATTTTTGCCGGCCACAGCAAGTATGAATCGCTGGTGGTTTTGGAACCACGTTCACAAATTCCCTGGTGGATAGGTCCGAGCTTATACATGTGGTTACTTTGGTTCGAACCACTACCTGCATTCAGGAAAGAGAACATACCGGCAATCAATAGGGTTGATTTATGATGAGTTACCGTATAAGGTCCGGCAAAGATAGCTGTTGCTTCCCCGTGCATCCCCTGACAATTTGAAAAGAACAGGGAATCCAAAGCTGAATAATGTTTTGCCAGGATACAACCTTGTCCGATAAAACAACGTGAAATCAGCGTGGAATCAGTAACTTCAACTCCTGAACTCAGGATGAAGTCTTTACATTTTACTCCCGATCCGATGATAACGGGCGCTTCTTCGTTGCTGTTGATGGTCCCGTTTTCCAGGATAGATGCTCCTTCTATGACCGCATAATGACCGAAACGAACATTTTTAATGGTACCACAATTGACCATACGTACGTTATTTCCGATAAAGCCTTTATCTGATTGCTGTGATTTCGCATAGTCATCAATCAGTTTCTGAATGTTCTGAATCACCTCTTTTCTGTGCCGGTATAAGGCCTGAATGTAAGCCAACGGAGCAGATAAGTGGTCAAAGATGGGGATTTCTCTGCCTCCACCTTCGTTCATCACAGGCACCCTAACCCCGTTACCAAAAGAACTGATGCCATCAACGATTAGCAAATTTATGTTGTCTATAAAAGTGTTATCACCGATGTTATAATTAGCTATGTAATTGTGAATCTTGTCGATATAGACATCGTTTCCGATGGTGCAGTTGTGCAAACAACAATTGTAGATTCCGGTATGTTTTTTAAGTCCACCGGCAAGATCAAAAGTTTTATCAAAAGAGCCCAGTTTTATTTCACCTGAAAAATGAACATTAGAAACATAATCGGGTTTAAAACTCTCAGTAACAGTTACTGTTTTCCAAT
>JAQWCZ010000273.1 GCA_028705705.1 Paludibacter sp. | reverse complement strand
GAACCCCGATTGGGTCACCTTCAATCTGAAGCGGAATCTGTATTGTTGTCGCATGTTCAGAAATCTCATCCGTGGTAAATGCGATCCAAGAACCACCATGGCTGACAAGGGAAATTACCGGCGAATAAATATCAACATTTCCAATATTTCCAAATTCAAGAACCAAGCTGATAGTTCTATTTAATCTTGGATTGTTCGGGAATATTAGATTTGTAGCCAATCCTTCGGGAACTTCATTCTGTATTTCAAAGTCATCTTCAAGGTAAGATGTTCCTTCACATAAGTTAAGAGCTCCGACAGTATAAGTTCCAATATCTTTTCCTGCAAGGTCAAATTGTGCAAATGCCTGATAATAATTGACAAAAATTAAGGTATCAGCATAGATTGTGTCATTTTCGTTTTCTAACCAAACAGGCATATCTTCCCTGAATCTCGATCCTGTAAGCTCTACTGTTACTACTCCGGTATTTCCTCCGTAGCCAGGATTGATGGTCCTAAGTTCAAATGGGAGAATGTCAGCCTGAAGAACAATATTCTGACTATTATGTGCAGGGGTGCTTCCTAAAACGTTTATTCCATAATAATCAGATTGGGTGGATGGAATAAAGATTTCTGGGTTGGCTGATAGCTGTTCTATTGAGGAATAGTCATATTGTAAGTTACTTCCAATATCATTATGTAAAACGTAAAAATTATTTACTGCTCCTGATGCTGAATCTGATGAGAGGAGGTAGAGACGCACAGTTTCATTTCTATTTTCTCCAACATTTAATTTGTAGTCATTTGCCAAATCGTTGATCAGGGTATCCGGAAGAGGTGTATTAAACGGAAGATTTCTTAAAGTGACATTGAACGGATAAATACCGTTTGACGTGTTATTGTTTTCGTCAATTTCGTTGAATGCATTAGTTACATCCGTTTTAATCAGTATATAATATTCCCCTTCTCTTACTCCGGAAATTCGAGCTGAAAGCGTATGTCTTACTAGTGCAGAAGGAGCCAAAATGATTCCATTCGTAACACTCCCAAGAAGTTTGTCATGGATATCAAAGATAGTATCTGATGACATGTATGCCAATTCTCTTAATCCATATCCTGACAAAGCATTGCTCCCAATATTCTTAACATCCCAGCTAATATGAAGTTGATTTCCAGACAAGATTGTGTTTTCGGATGAAATGTTTTCAATAATCAAATCTCCAGGAAGTGGAAGGGTAACATGTACTGTTGCAGATGTAATGTTGTTAGATTGATAAATTTCAAAGAAAGAGCTGTTCGCATTAGTCTTGGCAAGAAGGAATAAATATCCATTATTAGGAAGCGGAATAGTAATTGAAATAGTATCAGTATAACTTTGTCCTGAGCCAAGTGTTAAGTGTTTTAAATTATTTTTTAATTCAATGTCACTTCCCGATAAGACTGTATCCGATGAAAGGAAGATTTTATCATTCCATGAAGTAGAAGTAGTAAAGATTTCACTGATATTGGTTACCCTATATGAAATTCTGCACCCTTGACCTGCAACACATGGATCAAGGATGGTGAAATTATCAATTTGTAGATCCGGAGTTGGTAATGAATTGACAGTAATCGGAAGAACTAAAATATTGTTGTCAAAATTAATGTCAAGGTTAGATTGATAAAGATCATTTATCCCAAGTAGATAGCAAGTTGATGGGGAACCAAAAGGAATTGTTATATTGAAAGTACATTGGTAGGAGTCGTTTGCAGTCAATACTCCTGAATGATTCATTATACTAAGTCGGGTGTCACTATTATCCAAAATCGTATCTGAAGACAGATAAAGAGCATCTGACCATGAACTTATTAATGTCGGATTATTAGTTATATTTTGAACGGTCATATTATACTGAACTCTCTGTCCCCACTCAACAACCGTATTTCCGGCAATATTTGATACTTCAAGATCCAAAATATACTCTTTAAGAACTATTCGATGAGTTCTGTGAATATTGTTGTTTTCACCTGTATATTCGTAAATTTCACTGTTTGCATCAGTAACGATATATAAGAAATAGTTTCCTGCAGAGATATTAGTTGGAATTGCTATTGAGTTAGTTTGTCCGAAAAATGAATTAGTATCAAGTGATCTGTTATGTTGAATAGTTCCAATTAAAGTGGCATTTGCAATATTAAAATATGCCAATTGAGAAATATATAGTTTATCTTTCCAGGTTCTATCAGAAATATTGGCAGAACCTTGATTTGTTACAGTATAACTTAAAGTTGAACTTGATCCGATATGAATAGTGTCCTCAATATTGGAAGTTGTTATAAACAAATCCGGAGCGGGCGATAATGAGATTTGTAGTGGAGAACTGATTGCTAAATTTGAATGGTTGTTATTACCTTCACATATTGAGTCAGTTGCATCAATTAGAACAAAAATATAGTAAGTCCCATAGATTCCATCCGGAATTTGTGCAGTATATTCAATAGTCTCACTTTCTCCGGGAACCAGTGATTCAATTCTTTGATTTTGTCCAATTAAAGTGAGATTTCCGGGAATAAAAGAAGGAGAAGTGCCCAAATAGATATTATCAAATATAACTTGATTTAACACAGCAGCACTTCCTGAATTTGAAACTATAAAACTGATATTCATTGAATTACCAGACCAAGTTGCCGAATCAATGACAAGATTGCTGATGGATAAATCAGGAGTTATAACCTGAATGGTTTGTATGGAACTATTGTTGGTCTCATCATCTTCATTAATCATGTTCTGATAATCAGTGTTGACCATGATTGAAAGGGTTGAACTTGTATAACAGTGAAGGTTAACGGTTTTGCTTCTCAATACAGTTTCACCGGGAGCAAGGTTGAAATTGGAAGAAATATTATGTGAAAAAGCAGAGTTAAGATAAATTGCATCATTTATCGTTCTATTAATTAAACTGCCCGGTCCATTATTCCTTATGGTCCAATAAATGGTGAGTGGATCATTTGGATCAATTGGATTTTGAATGGTCATATTGGAAACTGATAAATCAGGAATTAATATAGTTGTACCGGTTGAACTTCTCAAAACATTGTTTTCTTCATAGAGATATTCAAAGACCTGATTATCTTTGTCTGTTTTCACATATAAATACCAATTTCCTTCTATGTTATTAGGAATAGTTACAACTGATGATACATCATAAAAAGAGTCAATCATAAGTATCCCATTATGTTGAATTGATTTTAATAAAGTAGCACTTGCAGGTGTAAATGTTTCGCTTTGTGAAATATAGATTCCGTCAACCCATCGGGATACTTCAGTATTTAATAATCCTATATTTTTTACCCTAAAATGAATAGTGCAAGTGTCATTGGCAGATACTGTTGATGGTGCTGACATTGATAATACAGCTAAATCAGAAGGAGGAGTTAGAATCACATTAAGAGTGTATGCGGAAAGTGATGTGTTGTTGACTTCAAAGATGCTTTCATAA
>JAQWCZ010000272.1 GCA_028705705.1 Paludibacter sp. | reverse complement strand
GGACGATTTAATATTTTTCTTGCCTTGTTTACTCTTTCAGGTAATGACTGATACACATTCCTGATCATTTTTGCATCAAAAATCATATTTTATGTTAAATTGTAATTTAGAAAGATTGATTTTAAAAATATGCATATTTAAACATTATTTCTAAAGAAATTATCCAAAGGTAATAAAAAAATAAAATAGAATATTAGCTTAATTTATATGATAATGTAATTTTAACAATGAATCATAAATAAATGTTCATAGATACTTTTTGTATCAGTGAAATATGTATAAACAAAGAAGTTTACGAAACTGAATGAAAATCCGATATGCGAGTTTCGTGCGAAAACTAATAAAACAATTATTTACACATGAATATTTAATTTAAATGGAATAAATTGCAATAAACAAGTGTTTTTATGTTTTATAACAGAAAAATTGTGGATTGAGAATGGGACTCATTCATGATAAAATATCTACTTTTGTAGTGTTTTTAATCTTTTTTATAAAAATTCTTTGGGGTAGAATTAACATATTGTATATGAAGCAAAGTAAAACCCGGAATTTATCAACTGTCCAATTCGAACAAACTGACCAGCAACTGTCGCGTTTAATATCAAACTTACCTGGGTTTGTGTACAGGTGTGCCAACGATGAAAATAACACTATATTCTTTATTAGTGATGTATGTGAAAAAATTACAGGATATAAGGCAGAAGATTTTCTAAATAAAAAAATTCATTTCGCGCAAATAATTCATCCTGATTTTCGTGAAGAGTTATTTAAAAGTTGGGGCGTTGTAAATAAAGATAAAAATCATTTTGAATTTGAATTTAAAATTATCACAGCTTCAGGTGAAGTAAGATGGGTTTGGGAGCAAGGAGTTGGCGTTTATGATGACGATGGAAAACTGTTATTTCTGGAAGGGTTTATAAGAGATATAAACGAGAGAAAACAAGCAGAGAAAGCCTTGGAAATCAATGAAAAAAAATTCAGAACTTTATTCAATGAGATGAATGAGGTGGCTTTGTTTTGTAAAATTGTTCAGGATGAAAAAGGTGAAGTTCTAAATGCAAGCATATTAGATTTCAATAATGCATTTTCAAGGTTGTTAAATATAAAGAACCGTGAAGATTTCATAGGTAAATCACCTAATGAGGTGATGAAATTAGATAATGTTCCCTACTTTGACGAAGTTTTACAAGCAATAAAAGAAGAAAGAAATTTAAATTTTATTGCTGATTTTGAACCGCTGGAAAAGAAATTCAAGGTTTCTGTTGTTATGTTGGGGAAAGGGTATTTTGCTATTATTGCTGCTGACATAACAAAATTAATGCGTTATAATGATGCGTTGATTGAAAAGAATAAAGAGCTTGAAAATTACGTGTATGTAACCTCACATGATTTGCGCTCTCCATTGGTAAATATTCAGGGTTTCAGTACAAGATTGAAAAAACATACAGATAAGATTGGTGAATTAATAGCTGTTGCTGAGATAGATCAAAATACGAAAGAAACACTGAATGATATCATTGGAATGAAAATCCCCCATACCTTAGATTATATTTTCAATAGTGTGGGGAAAATGGAAAGGATGTTGAATAGCTTGTTGCAAATATCGAGAACAGGCAGGATTGAAATGAGTATTCAGCAGATCAAGATGCATGGTTTGATTTCAAAGGTAATACATACTGTTGAATTCCAGTTACAGGAGATTAATGCAACAGTTGAAATTGAAGATTTACCGAATTGTTATGGCGATGAATCCATGTTGAATCAGTTGTTTTCCAACATTATAAACAATGCTATTAAGTACAGGGATGAAAATCGACCATTGAAAATTAACATCAGTGGTGTAAGCAGATATAAAAATGTATTGTACCGTATCATGGATAATGGAATAGGAATCCCCAAAGAACACCTTGAAAAAATATGGTATGTGTTTTATCGGGTTGATAACAGACATGTGCAAGGAGATGGTATTGGATTGAGCCTCGTGAAACGTATTGTTGAAAAACACCATGGGAAAATTTGGGCAGAATCAACAGAAAGATACGGGACGACTTTCTTTATAGAACTTCCGGCTGTTTCCTTTACTGAAAAATAACATAATTTAAAAGATTATTAAACATGAGAAATAACAATGAAATTGTAATTTTAATCGCTGAGGATGACGACGGTCATGCTGAACTGATCGTTGAGGGGCTCAGGGAGACAGGATTAAAAAACCAAATCATCAGATTTGATAATGGACAGGACATTTGGGATTTTTTAACTGATGTATTTGAGGATAAGAATCAACATAAGAATATTGAGTATTTAGTGCTGTTGGACATTAACATGCCTCTTGTTGATGGTACAGAAGTGCTCAGAAGAATAAAAAATCACGATGACATGAAAAATATTCCGGTTATCATGCTGACAACTACAGATGATCCACGTGAAATTGAAAAATGTTATCAACTTGGTTGCAATGTATATATTACAAAACCGGTAGAATTTATTAAATTTGCAGAAACATTACAAAAATTGGGTTATTTCTTACAGATAATTAAAGTGTGAAATGAAGATTCTGATCATTGAGGACGATACAGGTATAGCTGAACTCATTCGGTTTGAACTGGATGATAATGGTTACGAAACTGTCTGGGCAAATACTTTTGCTAATGCTGATCGTGTCTTAGAGGAAGATGTTATTAAACTGATGTTGGTTGATTATAAACTTGCTGGTGAAGAAAATGCCGGTGAATGGTTACAGATGAGATTTTCAAAAAATCTCCCTGTTCCTGCGTTTATCATGTCAACTGGTCAGGGGGATGAACGTGTTGCAGTAGAAATGATGAAGTTGGGCGCTCGTGATTATCTTGTAAAAGATTCAATGTTGATGACCCGATTGCCGGATGTTGTTAAAAGGGTCTGGAATGATATTGATAATGAAAATAAATTGAAAGAGGCTGATGAATTGATTCAAAAACAGTTAAAGTTTACACAACTTTTGATGAACATCTCTACATCGTTTATCAATTTACCATTATCTGAAGTAGAAAATGCTGTTCATAATTCCTTAGCTGATATTTCTAAGTTTGCTAATGCAGATCAGAGTTATATCGTTTACTATGATTTTAAAAATCAGATTGCAACTCTTGATTATGAATGGTGTAACAAGGGATTTTCACCACGTAAAGAGATTTATCAAACTATCCCAATGGAGAAAATGGACAACTGGGTCCCTGCACATTTGAAAGGAGAAGTTGTTTTTGTTTATGATATCAATAAATACGATCAAAAAAATGTTCGCGAAGCTATTTCCGGATATGGCATAAAGAGTGTTATTGCCATACCCATGATGGATAATGGCAAATGTTTGGGTTATGTTAGTTTTGATTCAATTCGTGAAAATCATGTATATTCTGAAAGTGAACAGCAACTCTTTAAGGTATTTACACAATTGCTTGTTAATATCTATAAGCGTCGCCAATATGTAGAAGAAT
>JAQWCZ010000271.1 GCA_028705705.1 Paludibacter sp. | reverse complement strand
AACCCAATATGAAGGATTTGAAGTGGCTAAAGAAATTACCGACGACCCAGAATTAAAAAAACTTCCTATCTTAATGCAAACTTCCATTGACGTTCTTACTACCACAAAACCTGATGTTCAAGCTATGGCTCATGAATTTCGTAAAAATGCGGGATTCAAAGATTTACACGTTATCCTCGTTAAAGATATCAATTCCGGAAAAGCCGGTGTTGACTATTTATCAGAACAAGGTCATTCAATCTGGTTCCCGGTAGATGGGTTTCTTAGAAAACCGGTAGATGGAAAAAAGATTATTCCTGAAATTCAAAGGATTTTAGGAGCTTAATAGTTTCCTCCTTTTGGTATTTACGCTGCATGTAAGTCAATGTACATGTTTAATTAAAATTCAGCTATACAACATATTACCTATTGGGACTTATTCATTATCTGACTTTAGATATGATAAGTAAAATAGACTACCATTTTTTGGAAAGAAAAAAATTTAATTCAATACATTATTCACAAATCAAATAAATTATCAGTATCAACTTAAAAGTATGAAAACAGCAATCGAGAACATATTGAAGAAATATGACAATTGTGGCAGAGATTCATTAATATCTCTTCTACAAGACATTCAGGAGTCTGAAGGCTATTTATCAGAAGAAGCCATTGTTAGAACCGGTAAGCAATTAAAAATTCCTACCAGTAAGATTTATGGAGTGGCAACTTTTTATAATCAGTTCCGTTTCGAACCAACCGGAAAATACCATATCATGGTATGTAGGGGTACTGCATGTCATGTTTTGGGTTCATTAACCGTTCTTCAGGAAATAGAAAAAAATCTGAAAATCAAAGCCGGTCAAACGACTCGGGATGGCTTATTCAGTATTGAAATTGTGGCTTGTATGGGCGCTTGCGGTTTAGCACCGGTTATTAATGTTAACGGAACTTTCCACGCAAATGTGACAGCACAAAGTATTAAAGAAATTATTGAATCTTATCGAAATAAAGAAGAATAATATGGGCACACTTAATTCAGATAAAAGACAACAAATGCTTATTGACCTTATTAAAGGCAATAAAAACACTGATATTCAAAATCAACTCAGTGTTATTAAAAGAGAAAAAATCGAAAAACCTATTATCTATGTCGGAGCAGGAACCTGTGGATTGGGTGCCGGAGCTGCTGAGACAATTGAGGCAATAAAAAACTACCTCAGCAAAAATAAAATTGATGCTGACATTATGGAAGTTGGTTGTATCGGACTTTGTAAAGCAGAACCTCTTGTTGATGTTCAACTTCCCGGGAAAAACAGATTGGCTTTCCAAAATGTTACAAGCGATAAAGCAGAGGCAATCTTAGATGCTGCTTTTTCAAATAAACTCAATACTAAAGATGTTTTGGGTCAAATTCAAATTGGAAACAACAATCAATGGGAAGGCGTAAACGATTTTTATAAATTACCTTTCTTTGCTAAACAAAAAAGAATCGTACTCAAGAACTGCGGACTTATCAACCCTGAAAGTATTGATGAATATATCGCTTTTGGCGGATATGCAAGTATGTATAAAACACTCACCACTCACAGTAGTGTAGATATCTGTGATATTATCGAAAAAAGCGGTCTTCGCGGTAGAGGCGGTGGCGGTTTTCCTACCGGAAGAAAATGGAGAATTGCCAATCAACAGGTTAATGAACAGAAGTATTTAATTTGCAATGCTGATGAAGGCGATCCGGGTGCATTTATGGACCGTGCCGTTGTTGAAGGAGATCCTCATCGTTTGATTGAAGGAATGGTTATTGGAGCCTATGCAATCGGAGCCTCTGTAGGTTATGTTTATATCAGAGCTGAATATCCGCTTGCCATCAAACGTTTGAAAATTGCGATGAAAGATGCTAAGGAATATGGATTGCTTGGTAAAAATATTTGTGGAACAGATTTTAGTTTTGAACTAAAAATTAAAATGGGTGCCGGAGCTTTTGTTTGTGGAGAAGAAACTGCTCTTATCAATAGTATCGAAGGATTCCGCGGTATGCCAAGCCCCCGTCCACCATTCCCGGCTGTAAGCGGTTTGTTTGGAAAGCCAACCATTATCAATAATGTTGAAACTTTTGCAAATGTTTCTGAAATTATAGCTAATGGTGCTGATTGGTTTGGTTCCGTGGGAACTGAAAAATCAAAAGGAACTAAAGTGTTTGCATTGTCAGGAAAAATTGCGAATACTGGTTTAGTCGAAATTCCTATGGGAACTACTATTCGTACTGTCCTTTATGATATTGCAGGTGGTATTGCCAATGGGAAAAAATTTAAAGCAGTTCAAATTGGGGGTCCTTCCGGTGGATGTATTACTGAACAAAATCTTGACATCCCGATTGAATACGAAACTCTTATTAAGGCCGGAGCCATGATGGGATCAGGTGGATTGGTTGTGATGGATGAAGATAACTGTATGGTTGATGTGGCAAAATTCTTTATGGATTTTATTCAACGTGAAAGCTGCGGAAAATGTATTCCTTGTCGTGAAGGTACTCGCCGTATGCTCGAAATTCTTGAAAGTATTACCTCAAAACCGGTTAATAATGGAGAAAATTCTGCCCTTGAACGTATGAAGGGTGTTATGCAACTCGAAAAACTGGCTAAAATTATTAAAGATACTTCTTTATGTGCTTTAGGCCAATCTGCTCCAAATCCGGTTCTCAGTACTTTGAAATGGTTCAGAGATGAATATGAAGAACATATCTTTGAACGTAATTGTCCTACTAAAACCTGTACCGAACTTAGAAAATTCAAAATACATACCGATATATGCACAGGATGTACCCTTTGTTCAAAGAAATGTCCTACGGGCGCTATTATCGGAACTAAGAAATCTCCGCATTTTATTGTAGAAGATAAATGTATCGGTTGTGGAACCTGTAAAGAAACCTGTAATTTTAACGCAATAGAAATGATTTAATAAAAAAATGATATGAGTATTCAAATAGAAGTAAACGGAAAATTATTAGAGGCTTTTGAGGGAGAAACCATATTAACGGCACTGAATAGAAATGGTATTAAAGTTCCTACTCTCTGTCATATGAAAGATTTTGTTCCAACCGGAGCCTGTAGATTATGTGTGGTTGAAATTGTAGGAAGCCCCAAATTGGTTAGTTCCTGCTCATTTCCAGTATCTGACGGAATGAAAATTTTAACCCATTCACCAAGAGTAGCAGAAGCACGTAAAACTATTATCGAGTTGCTGCTTTCAAATCACCCGGACGATTGTTTATATTGTGCCCGAAACAGCAATTGTGAATTACAAAGTCTTTCTAAAGAGTATCACGTTGTTGAAAGAAGAATTCGTGGAAATAAAAACAAATTTAAACTTGACCATGCCGGAACAAGTATTGTTCGTGATCCTGAAAAATGTATCCTTTGCGGCAGATGTGTCCGCGTATGTGAAGAAACAATGGGTGTGTCCTGTATTGAATATATTAACAGAGGTAGCAAAACTCTTATTGGTACT
>JAQWCZ010000018.1 GCA_028705705.1 Paludibacter sp. | reverse complement strand
TATCAGAAAGTTTGAACTTATTGACAGTGAACATGTAATTAACGACGCTATCAAAGCAGAAAAGAAAATACTGGCAGAAGGTGCACAGGGCACCATGCTGGATGTTGATTTTGGCTCATATCCCTTTGTGACTTCTTCAAACACCATTTGTGCCGGAGCTTGCACCGGACTGGGTGTTGCACCTCGTAACATCGGAGAAGTATATGGAATCTTTAAAGCCTATTGTACCCGTGTTGGTAGCGGCCCGTTTCCGACAGAGCTTTTCGATGAAACAGGAGACTTAATGCGTAAAAACGGCAATGAATTCGGTTCGGTAACCGGTCGCCCGCGCCGTTGTGGCTGGGTTGATTTAGTCGCCCTCAAATACGCGGTGATGATCAATGGCGTCACACAACTCATCATGATGAAAAGTGATGTGATGGATGATTTCGAAACCATCAAAGCATGTGTTGCTTATAAAATTGATGATGTTATTACAGAAGAATTTCCTTATTCTATCGAAGGAAAAGTCGAGCCAGTGTATGCTGAGTTACCAGGATGGAAGACAAACATGACAAATATGCAATCGGAAGATGAATTCCCGGAAGAATTTAATGCAT
This sequence comes from Paludibacter sp., assembly GCA_028705705.1. Classification (GTDB taxonomy): domain Bacteria; phylum Bacteroidota; class Bacteroidia; order Bacteroidales; family Paludibacteraceae; genus Paludibacter. The sequence continues at coordinate 14,040 of JAQWCZ010000018.1, read as the reverse complement.
ACCTGAGTTTCCTGGAAGAAGAACTGAAAGTTCCCATAAAAATTGTATCAGTTGGTCCCGACAGGGCGCAAACTATTATCAGATAATTTTTTTACACTACATTGATTATAGGTTATATTGAAAAAAACCTGATTGAAAATACGGGCATTTATCCAGAAATCAATCAGGTTTTTTTATTAAATCGACTGTTTTAATTACTTCAATTTAAGCAACTTTTCAATTTTTCCTTTAAAATCGATATTTTCCATAAAGCCTGTAAATTCTTCAGCACCCGGTCCAAAAGCAAATACAGGGACAGGAATTCCAGAATGACTTTTTGTTGAAAAATGAGTTTTAACTTTTCTTTGATTAATATTACCATCAGTTAAAGTCAATCCACCCGTTTCGTGATCAGCAGTAATTATTACCAGTGTTGTCTTATCTTTCTCTGCAAAATCGAGCACCTTACCTACTGTCTTATCAAAGTCTAATGTTTCCATAATAATCTGTTCAACATCATTTGAATGGCCTGCCCAATCAATTTGTGAACCCTCGACCATTAAAAAGAATCCTTTTTCGTTTTTATTCAGGATGTTGATGGCAGTCATGGTTGCATCAGATAATAAATCACCACGTTCAGGCATGGCAGGAGGTTGATCCTCATGAATTAATCCGGCCAGTTTTCCCGAATTGATTTTTTTTACCTCATCCATATCAAAAGCAATTTGATATTGTTTGTCTTTTAGTTCCTGGATCAGATTTCTGCCATCTTTTCTGGTTTCAAAATATTTTCTTCCTCCACCAATAAAAACATCAATATCTGTTTTCAGAAAATCTGCAGCAACTTCCTCATACATACTTCTATGATGCTGGTGTGCAATAAAAGTGGCCGGGGTAACATAGGTAATAGCACATGTCACAACTATTCCTGTAGCTAGTCCGTTACGTTCAGATTGTTCCAGAATCGTTTCAACAGCTACAGAATCGGGACTCATTCCAATCATCCCGTAATTAGTTTTTACTCCGGTTGCAAGAGCTGTACCTCCAGCACCTGAATCAGTAACGAACCGGTTAGCACAATATGTTTTTGAATATCCGACATGCTTACATCTTTCTACTTCAAGTTTATTCCCATTCGCCACCATAGCCGCATAAACCTGAGCCATCCCCATTCCATCTCCAATTAGGAAAATTACATTTTTAGGTCTTATTGCAGCCGACATCGAACCAAGCAGGATTGTCGAGACTAACAACAGTATTCCAAACCTTTTAATCATTACTAAAAAATTATATTATTTTAAACCATTAAACATTAAACCATTCATTCCTAAATACCACCCAGTGCTTTTGATATTCCTTTTAATTCCGTTCTTATTTTTTTTAAACGCTCAATCAACTCCTGTTGTTTAGCAACCTGGTCTTTTTTTTGACTGAGTTTTTGTCGGGCACCTTCCAATGTCAGGTTCTGATCATTGACCAGAAACATGATTTGTTTAACCAATTTCATATCCTCTTCAGTATAAAATCGGGTACCCTTATCATTACGCTTCGGATTCAGTTGTTTAAATTCTTTTTCCCAGAAGCGCAAATTCGAAGCCGTGATATTCAGCATCTTCGAAACTTCAGCTATGGAATAAAAAAGTTTTTCCATAAAAACAACAAATGATTATTTATTAATTTTTAAACGTTGACCCGGACGTATCATGGAGCCTCGTAAATTATTCCATTTTTTAATACGGGTAACAGGAACCCCATACCTTGCAGCGATACCACTTAAAGTTTGCCCTTTTCTTACCGTATGGTAAATTACCCTGCCTCTGGACAAAGCTGTTGCCTGAGGAATATTCACTTCTGCTCTTCTGTTATTTATGAGTGAATCTGCTTTAAAAGATACTATTTCATTAAATTTATCAATAAACATACCCGTCATCTTAACCGGCAACACAACAGCATAAGGTTTTAAATCTCCCGGAATGATCTCTCGCTTGTATTGAGGATTCATCATTTTAATTTGTTCTTTGGGAAGATTTAAAACTGATGCAATTTGTTCAAAATGTACACGCTGATTAATCATGATTGTATCTACGGCTTTGGGGAATTCAATGGTTGCTTTACAAATATTGTGAGTATTGGCGTAATATAAGGAATAATTTGCTGCAATGAATATAGGGACATAACCTCTGGTTTCTACCGGCAGATAGGGATAAATTCCCCAGTAATCCTGTTTCCCTCCGGATCTGCGGATTGCTTTATTCACATTGCCGGGACCGCAATTATATGCTGCTATAACAAGATGCCAATCACCATAAATATCATACAAATCCTTCAAGTATCTTGCAGCGGCATGAGTTGACTTTAACGGATCCATACGTTCATCAACCAGACTGTTAATTTCCAGTCCATACATCCTTGCAGTTGAAGTCATAAACTGCCATAATCCGGCAGCTCCGGCTGGTGAAATAGCAGTAGGATTTAAAGCAGATTCAATTACGGGTAAATATCTTAGTTCAATGGGTAATTTATTCTTATCAAGTATTTGTTCGAATAATCTGAAATAATAATCTCCCAAACCGAGCAAATAACTGAGCTGATTTCTTCTTTTTACCGTATATAAATCAACAAAAGATCTAACATGATTATTAAATGGCATTTCCATCACACAAGGCATCAACCTTAATCTCATGCTAATAACAGAATCAGGCACATGTTGATTAAAATGAGTTGAATCGCAAAGGCTTTTCCTGGTTTTGCTTACAAACCAGTTCGACAACATATGATCCAGAGCGTATGTTACTTCATCCGGTACCGGGATACTATCTGCTTCGGATATTTTTTCCTTCTCATCCAATAATTCAAAATCCAATTGAGCAAAAAGCATGACTTCCTGTAGCAGTAAGAATACAAATACAAAAAAAACCTTCTTTAAAATCATCCTACATTTAAAATTTTATGCTGCCTTTCAACCCATAAGAAAATGATGTTTTAGGCAATTGATTCATTGTAAATCTGTCATTGATGATGGATGGGCGTAGTTTTAATGATAAGTCCGGTGAAATATCAAAATCATATAAGTGCGCATCCACAAATGCATCAATTAATGTTAACCCGTAATAGGCAATCGAAATAATAATACTCAGATCCCTGTTATATCTGGACTTATCCATACCACTTTTCAACAAGTTGGTAAAAGCGTCTTTTCCCCCATAACTGTCAATCGTGAACCCGGGAGGTATTATTTCAAGGTAACTATTTGTACTATCATCTGTATCTGTAATGTCGAGATAGGCATTTTTATATGATAAAAACTGTCTCGCGTTCCAGTTGACAGCATAAAAACAGCCCAGAAAGCCACCATAAACAATAGGTAATTTCCAATACTTTCTGTTTATTATTTGTCCGTAACCTGGGATTACAGCACCTAACCAGATAGCACGAATCGGATCCGGTTTAAATTTTTCAGTTTCTACCGATTCTATTTGAGTATCATCGTCAACAATCAAAGGTTCTGTTAGATCAAGACGACGGAGCGACTGAACAGTATCCTGAGCATTTAATATGGCATTATCCTGACCTGTAAGATAAAGAGGAAAAGATGCAATCAGCAGGATCAGTCCTATTTTCAGTTGCTCAAACACAATTATTTCTGTTCTTATTAGTTTTTATCGATTTTATCCAACAATTCCATGATACGGGATAAATCATCGTCATCTTTGAAAGAGATTGATATTCTACCTTTTCCTTTTGCATCAGATGTAAGTTGAACCTGGGCATTAAAGAGTTTTCCAAGTCGTAACTTCAATTCCTTATACTCAACAAGATTAACTTTTGTTTTGACCAGCGTATGTTTTTCAAAAGCTCCCGTTTCTGTATATTTTCTTACCAATTCTTCTACTTTTCTGACAGAATATCCATTCCTCAGGATCATTTCATACAAATGAAGCTGTGCAACCGGGTCTGTAAGTCCCAGTATAGCCCTTGCATGTCCCATATCAATTTTTTTATCCTTGATACCCATCTGAATTTCAGCAGGTAATTTCAATAGACGCAAGTAATTGGCAATTGTTGCTCTTTTCTTCCCTACTCTTTCGCTAAGGCGTTCCTGGGTTAGTTTATATTCTTCCATCAATCGATAGAATGACAAAGCAATTTCGATCGCATTTAAATCTTCCCGCTGGATGTTTTCGATCAGTGCCATTTCCATCACCTGTTCGTCTGCAGCAGTACGAATATATGCTGGAATTGATTTCAGACCAATCATTTTAGATGCTCTGTAACGACGTTCCCCGGCAATTATCAGGTAAGTCCCATCATTGTTTTTCTTCAGGGTTACCGGAGAAATGACACCCAACTCCCGAATGGAAGCAGCAAGTTCTTCCATCGCATCTTGGTCGAAATAGGTACGTGGTTGATTGGAATTGGTAATTATAAGGTCAAGATCAACATCACTTATAGACGAAGAACCGATAGCATTAAAATTATCCGTATCAATCAGTGCTCCCAGTCCCTTCCCTAATCCTGTTGTTTTTGCCATAAAAATTACTTTAATTTAAATTAACCACATTAATTACATGTGAGAATATTTATTTGCTGTCCACAATCAAACTTAAAACTACAAAAATTTAGACCTCAGGTATTTGTCATAAAACCTAAAAACTAAAGAGTACTCATGTGATTGATGTGGTTATATTATTTGAAATAATCAACTATTCTTCTGAATCAATTCTTTAGCAAGATCCATATAATTACTACTTCCTCTGGATTCGGCATCGTAGAGTAAAACAGGTTTTCCATGACTTGGAGCTTCACTCAAACGAACGTTGCGGCTGATTACCGTCTCAAAAACCATGCCCTCAAAATGCTTCCTCACCTCCGTCAACACCTGATTGGCTAAACGTAATCGGTTGTCATACATGGTCAGTAAAAAACCTTCAATTTCAAGTTGCATATTTAATTTGCTCTTGATGATTTTTATGGTGTTGAGTAGTTTACTGATTCCTTCCAGCGCAAAATATTCACATTGCACCGGAATGATAACCGAGTTTGAAGCAGTCAGTGCATTTACCGTAATTAAACCAAGCGAAGGAGAACAATCAATTAAAATATAATCATACAACGATTTCAACTGGTTTAGCAAGCGTTCCATGACCCGTTCCCTGTTTTCCAGATTTAACATCTCAATCTCAGCACCAACCAAATCAATATGCGAAGGTATAATATCCAGGTTCTTTATTTCTGTATTATGAATTGCTTGTTGAGGTGGCACATCATCGATCAGACATTCATAAATGGTAAATTCCAACGTACGAATATCAACACCTAAACCCGAAGAAGCATTTGCCTGCGGGTCTGCGTCAACAATGAGCACTTTTTGCCCCAGAGAAGCCAGTGATGCAGCCAGATTTATGGCTGTTGTTGTCTTACCTACCCCTCCTTTCTGATTTGCCAATGAGATAATTTTACCCATATTATTCAACTTATCGTGATTGGATTATATGAGGGGCAAAGATAAGAAAAATTATAAGAATTTTTACTCTTTCCGCTTTCAGAATTGATATAATTGAAGAATATCCCCGAATCAAATCAGAATAATTTCCATGAAAGAGCAATTACAAAATTACTGGTTGGTATGGGCACATTGGAAAGATCATTTACAGACTTTATCTTTCCGGCCACATCCCGCATTACATTTAATTTTGCATCCAGTGCAAACATCATAACATCCACACCAAAGCCCGCTTCCAGGTCAATTTGTGAATCCTTGAAATTTTGAGCCAATTCATCAGAAGTTATTCTTTCTCCATTTGATATATTCGAATATTCCAATTCTGAACCTGATTGCATGATAAACTTCGGTCCGGCAAACACCCTTAGATTGGCAATCTTCAAATCAAGCAGTTTATAACCAAGGTATAACGGAACCTGAACCGATGATATATTCAAATAAGTATTAATGTCAGTTGCATTATCATTGATCATTACATCATGCATTTCAAATTCTTTTTTCTGGATAGAATATAGCACTTCCGGTTGAATGTAAAATTTACTGAGATATACCCGTGCAAAAATACCTGCCTGGAAGTTGTCCCACATTTCAGCTTTTACGTTTTTAAGTGTATATGAGCCCTCGCTGAGTGATTGCAAATTGTTCAGAGACAAAGAAGAATTGTACCCGGCTTTTACACCAAGACTTAACTGTGCAGAAACAAATGAAGCAAAGCACAGCATGAACACGGAAAACAAGATCTGTTTCATACGCTTTTTGTTTAAGTATTAATATTATAAATACCCTACTTGATACAGAAACACCTATTTTCATAAATTGTATGATGTTTACTGATAACGCCTCAAAATTATAAAAAAACAATAGAAATTAATTCCTCCTGATTAAAATTTTTATCTTTGCACATCAAATGAGCCATAATAACTGAAATTAGGGTAAAAACAACAAACATGAAACGAGCCATTTTTCCGGGCACCTTTGACCCTTTTACAATCGGGCATTACAGCATTGTTAAACGTGGACTTGCATTATTCGATGAGATCGTCATCGGAATTGGTGTCAATCACCTTAAAAAAACACTGTTCGATGAAAACAAGAGACTAGATATCATCCAACAGGCTTTTGCAGATGAACCCAGGGTAAAAGTAATGTCTTACAACAGTCTGACCATAGATTTTGCCAAATCAGTTGATGCGCAATTCATTTTAAGAGGATTACGTACAGTAGCAGATTTTGAATATGAAAGAACCATAGGTGATACAAACAGAATCTTATCAGGTATCGAGACTGTGATTCTTTTTACTGAATCAGCTTATTCACACATTTCATCAACTGTGACAAGAGATCTGATGTCTTATGGAAAAGACATTTCAAGTTTTTTACCTCCGAATGTTAAAATCTAAATGAGAAGCAATACTTGCTTCTCTAAATAGTTAATTTAAAAATATGCTTAAAAAATATCCTTTCATTTTAATCTTCTTTTTAGTTGGATTTTCCAACGTGATTTTTACTCAAGAGTCCACCAAAACATTTCACATCAGTAAAAGTTTGAGTATTTTCAATTCTGTTTTGAGAGAGGTTGATTTGTATTATGCTGACACACTCGATCATGAAAAACTGGTCAAGTCGGCTGTTGACCAAATGCTTCGTAACGTGGATCCTTACACCGTTTACATCCCTGAGTCGGAGTCAGACGACATTACTTTCATGACAACCGGTGAATATGGGGGGATAGGCGCCTTGATTACCAAAACAAACGAAGGTATTTGTGTTTCTGAACCATACGAAGGAATGCCGGCACAAAAACATGGACTTAAAGCTGGAGATATCTTGCTGGAAATCGACGGCGAAAAAACCAGTAATTTTACTGTTGCTGATGCTAGTTCAAAATTAAAAGGGACACCCAACACCGAAATAACGCTAAAAATCAAACGTTACGGAGAAAAGAAAATCATTGAAAAGACGTTTTTAAGGGAAAAAATTCAAATTCCTCCTATTTCTTATAGTAAAGTGGTATCGGAGGGGACAGGATATATCCTGTTAAATGATTTTACGGAACAGGCTGCATTAGATGTAAAAAGTACCATTCAGGGAATGATTCAACAACACGGAATTGAAACAATTATACTCGACCTGAGAAATAATGGAGGTGGATTGATTGATGAAGCAGTAAAAATCATGGGTTACTTTGTTCCTAAAGGTACTGAAATAGTGAGTACAAAAGGAAAAAGTCCGCAAGCATCATATACTTACAGGACTACCCTGGAACCAATTTTTTCTGATATGAAGATCGTAGTACTTGTAAACAGCGCTTCGGCATCTGCCTCTGAAATTTTGGCCGGAGCAATTCAGGATCTGGATCGCGGTATTGTTATAGGTGAACGCACATTTGGAAAAGGATTGGTGCAAAACATCAGACCGGTAAGTTATGGAGGACATGTGAAAATAACAACCGCAAAATATTACATCCCGAGTGGTCGCTGTATCCAGGCCATTGATTATGCTCAACGTAATGAAGACGGTAGTTTAAAACGTGTACCGGACAGCCTGACCACAGAATTTAAGACAAAAAACGGTCGCATCGTTCGTGACGGAGGTGGTATTATTCCGGATTCAACAACCCAGGATGATAGAAAAATCAACATAGCTTATTACATTTACGCTCAAAATTTATATTTTGAATATGCAAATCAATACGCAGCTAAGCATGAAACCATAGCCAAACCGGTCGATTTTAAAATGACAGACGCTGATTTTAATGATTTCATCACTTTTATTAAAGAAAGAGGGTTTACCTATACGCCTCAAACTAAAAAATATTTTGATGATTTATATGAGTTTGCCAAATTAGAAGGTCTTGATCAGGAAGCAAAAAGTGAATTTGAAGCATTGCGTTCGAAACTAATGCCTGATATCGACATCAAATTAAATGAAAATAAAAAGGAAATACTGGATATTTTGGGTGCTGAAATCATCAAAAGATATTATTATCAAAAAGGTGTAATTGAATATTCTCTGGTAAATGATATTGATTTGAAAACAGCTATTGAAATATTACATCAACCGGAAATTTTCGACAGCCTACTTCAACCACGGATTAAATAAATGTGAGAAAACTTAGACAAATTTACAGGTATCTGGAACACCGAATAAATGCCAGGAATACGGGTGGTTATGGTGTTCATTCACCTTTTGTTTTTCATTTCATCCGGGATATTCTGTCAGAAAAATATCCTTATTATGTATTTAATGATATTGAAAGAGTTAGAAACAGGATGCTTAGTTGTGCGCAAACCATTGAGGTCGCAGATTTCGGAACCGGTGTAAGCCGGTCAAGAAGTATTGCGAATATTGCTCGCAAAGCGCTTAAAAGGTCAGGACAAGCACAATTGCTTTTTCGTATCATCCGTCATTATGGATTTAGGAATATCCTTGAACTCGGCACATCTTTGGGAATAACAACTATGTATTTAGCCTCTGTATCAACAAAGTGTCGTTGTATTACATTAGAAGGATGTCCGCAAATTAGTGCTGTTGCACAACAAAATTTTGATCGACTGAAACTCAGTCAAATTAAACTGATAACCTGTAATATTGATGAACAACTTGAAGATATCATAGCAACATACGGTCGGCAGGATTTCATTTTCATCGATGCCAACCACCGCTATGAACCTCTGATGCGTTATTTTAAATTGTGTTTGAACCATATCGGAGATGATTCCGTTATTGTTGTGGACGATATTTACTGGTCACCCGAAATGGAACAAGCCTGGAAAGCAATCAAGGAGCATCCACGGGTGAAATCAACCATAGATATTTTTCACATGGGTATCATATTCTTTCATCCAATGCTGGCAAAAAAACATTATAAAGTACATTATTAGTCACCAGTCGCCGGACTTCAGTCACCTGTCACAGACTGAAGACCGGAGACCGGAGACTGTAAACATAAAAAATATGAAGATATACACCAAAACAGGCGACACCGGTCAGACCGGATTAATAGGCGGAACCCGTGTCTGGAAGAACAACCCCAGACTTGAAGCTTATGGTACTGTAGATGAACTGAATGCATTCATCGGGACACTGACAACCAGCGAAATACCTGATGACATACTTGAATTTCTACAAAACATACAGCATAAACTTTTTGCTGTCGGTTCGCATTTAGCAACGGATCAATCAAAAACAAGTCTGAAAACGGCATCCATCATCCGGGAAGATGACGTCATCAGGTTGGAAAAAGAGATTGACCGAATGGATGAAACACTTCCACCACTTAATAATTTCGTATTACCCGGAGGTTCTTTTGCCGGAGCATCCGCGCATGTTTGCCGTACGGTCACCCGTAGAGCCGAGCGTAAAATCATGGATTTAGTACCGTCTAACATCGCAATTGATGCGACAATATTAAAATACATCAACAGATTATCCGATTATTTTTTTACATTGTCGAGATACTTAACTGTTTCTGAGGGGCATAAAGAATTTTTCTGGAAAAAAGAGATTTAATCATTTTTTTTCCTATTTTTGCACGAAATTAGAAAAAAAAGTTTCTTCACATTTTTAATAAAGACCCGTCAACTATGTATTGGACATTAGAATTAGCATCAAAGATTGAAGACGCACCCTGGCCGGCAACAAAAGACGAATTGATTGACTATGCCATCAGGTCAGGCGCACCATTAGAAGTAATTGAGAATTTGCAGGAAATTGAGGATGAAGGTGAAGTTTACGAGTCAATAGAAGACATCTGGCCTGATTATCCAAGTAAAGAAGACTTCTTTTTCAATGAAGAAGAATATTAATCTTCCTCAAATCCTTTTCTTACAACCATTTCTATACGATGTTTTTAATACAAAACAATTTTTCTGCTATTTTTCAGTTTAAATATCTACACCGTATATTTCCTGAGAAATGAAACGGCTGTCGGAAGAAGGAATGAAAAATATACACATGAAAAGAATTGTTTTTGGTTTTTTCCTGGTATTATCCTTTTTGAGCAACCTCCACGCGCAGTTCGATGCACAATTAAGCCAGTACATGCATAACGCTTCGGGATTCAACCCGGCTGCTGTTGGCGAAAGTGGCATGTTAGACATCACCGGACAACACCGGTTGCAATGGATTGGAATGCCGAACGGGGGTTCCACAACTGTATTCAACATCAACACACCGTTGAATATTAGCGGACGAAAACACGGTATCGGAATCAATTTCATCAATGATCAGGTGGGGTTATTTGTCAATCAGGGAGCCCATTTGCAATATGCTTTTCAATTCAAAGCAGGGAAAGGCTTGCTTAATATTGGCCCACAACTTGGGTTTCTGAGTATTGGTTTCAGGGGTGACAGTGTTCGCGGACCATTAGTTCCCACCGGCGAATACCACGATATTCAAAACGACCCCGCTATCCCCGGAAGTTTAGTGGAGGGATTTGCTCTTGATATGGGCTTAGGGGCATGGTATACACTTCGTGATTTCTATGCCGGCATATCCTACTCGCATTTGAATCAACCGGTTGTTGAGTGGACAGATCAACATGTTTACCAGCCAACAGGCACTTTATATATAACCAGTGGATACAGCAAAACCTTGAATGATCCAAAGTATGTATTCAAACCATCGGTACTTTTCAAAACTGATTTTACAACTTTTAAACTGGATTTATCAGCGCTTTTGTATTTTAACAATCAATACTGGGGTGGATTAACTTATCGACACGGAGACGCAGCAGTAATTTTAGCAGGGATTAACATTGGGAATGGGCTTTCGATAGGTTATTCTTTCGATCTCCCTGTATCACAAATGATTAGAGCAAGCTGGAGTTCGCATGAAGTGATGCTTTCCTACGAAATTAACATCAAATCAGGTGACTCTTCCCGTAGAAATAAATATAAAAGCATTCGAATTCTTTGATTTATACAGAATAAAATGAATTATTTTTCGTTTGATAAGTAAAATTTCAATTTATGAATAAACTTTTTGTAATCATAGCGTTATCATTGATGGTACTTTCCTGCAACAAACCTGTAGGAGAACTGACAAGTTCACGTAATTCGGCCAAGATGGGTTTTTCAGATACCAAACCCTCTGGTATGCAATTAATTAAAAAAGGAACTTTCATGATGGGGGCACACATGCCGAACGGGATGTTTCCCGGTCGCGAAGCACCACGCCAAGTAACCGTCGAATCATTTTATATGGATGAAGCAGAAATTACAAACGATCAGTATCGTCAGTTTGTGCTTTGGGTACGCGACTCCATTGCATATCGTGAGCTGATTAACATCGGCAGAAATGAATACATGATTGACGACCCTAACAGCGAAAGTGATTCTATCCGCATCCGATGGTCACAACGCATCCGGTGGAACGATCGCAACGAAGATGTTCAGGAAGCCTTGTCTTCACTTTACTATACAGGAAATGATGACCTGGGTAACCGTCAGCTTAATGCAGCCCGGTTAATTTACCGTTACGAAATATTCCATTACGATCAAGCATCTCTGCCTCGTAATCAGTTTAATTATGTAACCAACTCCTACCCAGAAGGAGCGTATGTAGAAGTTGACACAACTTATTTTAACGAAAACGGACATCTGACAACTCGTACCATTAGAAGAAAACTGACCAGCAGAAAAGATTTATATTCAACCAAAATGGTGAATATCTATCCGGATACGCTTACCTGGACGAGGGACATCCGTTTTTCATATAATGATCCGAAAATGAAAATGTATTTCAGCGACCCGAATTACACCGATTATCCGGTAGTCGGGGTAAGCTGGGAACAAGCACAGGCTTTCTGTCACTGGCGTACGAAATTGTACAACGAAAGCCATAAAATTAAAACAGAGCCTTATCGTTTGCCGACAGAGGCAGAATGGGAATTTGCCGCAAAAGGTCGTGATAAAGATGCCATTTATCCATGGAAAGGCAACAAGTTAGTTGATGAACGAAAAAACTGCTATTTAGCTAATTTTAAACAAGCCAGGGGTAATTACGTGAACGATGCCGGAGTCACCACCAAACCAGTAAAATCTTACAATGTCATTCCGAATGCAAACGGACTGTACGACATGGCTGGCAACGTAGCCGAGTGGACTTCCACGGCCTATTTCGGGACATCCAATATGGCAACCGCCGACATCAATCCGAATTTTGAATACAATGCCAAGTCAGATGATCCAATTCACATGAAAAGAAAAGTAGTGAAAGGCGGATCCTGGAAAGATGTTCCTTATTACCTGCAAAGCGGATCAAGAACCTACGAGTACCAAAACGAAAGCAAACCATACATCGGGTTCAGATGTGTTCGTTCTTATAAAGGGGATATTAAATAGTTAGAGACACAAAACAAACAGATAGAGACGCACTATAGTGCGTCTCTACACAATGAATAAATTGAAAATTGTCAAAAAGTAAATCATTATGATGGACAGAATAAAAAAATTAGGGTCTGTAAAAATCACGACAAAGGACAGACTTTTTAACGCAGGATATGGTATTGGCGCCTCTATCGTAATCATGGGGGTACTTTTCAAATTGATGTATTGGGAAGGTGCCGACATCATGCTGACAGTCGGATTGGTAACCGAAGCACTTATTTTTGCGATGAGCGCCTTCGAAAGGCCACTGAAAACTTATGAATGGGACAAGGTGATTGATTTTGAAAATGGTAAAATTGACCTTCAGTTAAACAACAGCTTTATACCATCAGCAGAAAGTGCACCGGCAGAACAAGTCTATAATCAGGGCAACGCATATCCACCCGCAACCAACTATGCTGCTCCAAGTGCATTTCCGGGTGTTACCAACATCGAAGGACTGAGTGATGAAGATGCTCAGAAACTGAATCAAAGCATTCAGAACCTGACCAGAACTGCTTCTCAGTTAAATGAGATTGCATCTTTCTCTTTAGAAACAGAAAAGTTCGCTGAAAGTATTCGCAACATTTCAGAAAACACCTCAAAATATGCCCAAAGTCAGGAGGCTTTGATAGAAGCAACTTCAAATTTGCAAACCATTTATGAGCGTATCGGAGAAGACACGGAAAAAATTGAAGTCAACACCCAGGAATACCGCCACAAAGTTGAAAGAATCAACAGCAACTTAGCTGGTATGAACTCGATTTACGAGATACAGTTGAAAGATATCCATTCTCAATCGGTGCATTTCCATAACCAAACTGAAATTTCAAAGAAACTTTCAGAAGAAATGAAATTAGTTACAGGAGAAATTAGCAAAATGAAAGATATGTCGGATGATTTCTCGCTGGCAACCAAAAAACTGAAAACCAACGCCAACGAATTAGCAGACAACATTGCCCGGCTGAATGCCATTTACGGTAACATGCTGAATTCAATGAGTTAAAAGCTTAACACGATTATGAGTGGAACCAAGAACTGCCCGGAAACCCCGAGGCAAAAGATGATAGGCATGATGTACCTGGTATTGATTGCCATGCTCGCGCTGAACGTCTCCAGTGAAATCCTGAACGGGTTTAAGCTGGTTGATGACAGTCTGCATACCTCTACCCTTTCCATCAATGAACA
>JAQWCZ010000270.1 GCA_028705705.1 Paludibacter sp. | reverse complement strand
TAACCCGAACATCGCCACGGTGCAAACATCAGAAGGTATAGCCGACAAAGTTTATTTCCTTCCTGTCACTCCTGATTTTGTTGAAAGGGTGATAGAAAAGGAACGTCCCGATGGCGTGTTCCTTTCGTTCGGCGGACAAACTGCACTGAATTGCGGAGTTGCGTTGTACAAAGTGGGTATCTTCGAAAAATACAACATCAAGGTGCTGGGAACTCCGGTTCAGTCTATCATCGATACCGAAGACCGGGAAATTTTCAATAGCAAACTGGCAGAAATAGATGTTAAATACATCAAATCAGAAGCGGTTACTAATTTTGCTGCTGCCAAAAGAGCGGCCAATGAACTGGGATATCCGGTCATCGTGAGAGCCGCTTATGCTTTGGGAGGCTTGGGTTCGGGCTTCTGCGACAACGACGAAGAGTTGAAAGTCATTACCGACAAAGCTTTTGCTTATTCTCCTCAGGTGTTAGTAGAGAAATCGCTGAAAGGATGGAAGGAAATTGAATATGAAGTCGTGCGTGACCGTTACGATAACTGTATCACGGTTTGTAACATGGAAAACTTCGATCCGCTGGGCATCCATACCGGGGAGAGTATCGTGGTAGCACCATCACAAACGCTTTCAAACAACGAATATCATAAACTCAGAGAATTGGCCATTCGCATTATCCGCCACATCGGTATCGTGGGTGAATGTAATGTGCAGTACGCGTTGGATCCTTATTCCGAAGATTATCGGGTAATTGAGGTAAATGCCCGTCTGAGTCGTTCATCGGCATTGGCTTCGAAAGCCACGGGTTATCCGCTGGCCTTTGTGGCCGCAAAACTCGGACTTGGCTACGGACTACCGGAATTGAAAAACTCAGTAACCAAAGATACATCTGCATTTTTTGAACCGGCACTCGACTACATCGTGTGTAAAATTCCACGCTGGGATTTGGGTAAATTCCAGGGCGTCAGTCGTCAATTGGGTTCCAGCATGAAATCAGTGGGCGAAATCATGTCAATCGGACGTACTTTTGAAGAAGTAATTCAGAAAGGTCTGCGGATGATTGGACTCGGCATGCACGGCTTTGTCGCCAACAAGGATTTGTATGCTGAGAATTTAGAGAAAGAACTTTCGGAACCCACAGACAAACGTGTATTCCTGATCGCGCAAGCATTGGAAAGCGGTTATTCCGTGGAAAAGATTCACGAACTGACCAAAATTGATCTGTGGTTCCTGCACAAACTCGCACATATCAAGGAGATTGAAAAACAATTACAGGCAACAAAATCACTTGAAACCCTTGCTGATGAATTACTGAAAGATGCCAAAGTAGCTGGTTTCTCTGATTTCCAGATTACACGACTGGTTACCAAATGCAGCAACGACGAACTGGATGATCAAATCAAAATAACCCGTGCACATCGTAAATCAAGGTGTATTTTACCTTTTGTGAAACAAATTGACACACTGGCTGCCGAATATCCGGCACAGACGAATTACCTATACCTGACCTACAGTGGAGTAGCAGGAGATGTGAATTACCTCGGGGATCACCGGTCAGTGGTGGTACTGGGATCGGGTGCTTATCGCATCGGTTCTTCGGTGGAGTTCGACTGGTGCGGTGTAAATGCCCTGATGACCATCCGGAAAGAAGGTCTTCGTTCCGTGATGATTAACTATAATCCCGAAACGGTTTCCACGGATTATGATATGTGTGACAGACTTTATTTTGATGAATTAAGCTTCGAAAGAGTCATGGATATCATCGAATTAGAAAACCCGATGGGAAGCATTGTTTCGACAGGCGGACAAATTCCGAATAATTTAGCCTTGAAATTGGCTGCTGAAAGAGTGAACATCCTCGGTACCCAGGCAAAAGACATCGACAGAGCTGAAGACAGGCATAAATTCTCTTCTATGCTCGACGAATTGGGCATTGACCAACCCCGATGGAAAGAGCTGACTACTTTTGAAGATGTACATGAATTTGTGGAAAGAATTGGATTCCCCGTGTTGGTACGTCCCTCTTACGTGCTTTCAGGAGCCGCAATGAATGTTTGCCACGATGCATCCCAACTCGAAAACTTCCTGAAGTTAGCAACCGAAGTCTCCAAAAAACATCCGGTAGTTATTTCAGAGTTCATTGAAAGATGCAAGGAAATTGAAATCGATGCAGTAGCAAAAGACGGAGAAATTTTGCTTTATGCGATTTCAGAACACGTAGAATTCGCAGGTGTTCACTCCGGTGATGCCACAACACAATTTCCGCCGCAGAAAATTTACGTAGAGACCATCCGTCGTATCAAGAACATCGCCCGCGAGATAGCCAAATCTTTGCACATTTCCGGACCGTTCAACATCCAGTTCTTAGCCAAGGACAATTACATCAAGGTAATTGAATGCAACCTGCGTTCTTCCCGCTCCTTCCCATTCGTTTCGAAAGTACTGAAAATCAACTTCATCGAATTGGCAACCAAGGTCATGCTGGGCATTCCGGTAGAGAAACCGGAAAAATCAGCCTTCGACCTGGATTATGTGGGTATTAAAGCATCGCAGTTCTCTTTCCACCGTTTGCAGTTGGCCGACCCGGTATTGGGTGTCGATATGGCTTCAACCGGTGAAGTAGGTTGTATCGGAGACGACTTCTCTGAAGCCATTCTGAAATCCTTGTTATCAGTAGGATTCAGAATTCCGCAGAAAAACATCTTGATTTCTTCCGGCGAACCTAAATCAAAAGTTGAATTATTAGACGCCTCTAAAATACTGGCAGATAAAGGATTCAAACTTTATGCAACCAGAGGCACATCCCGATTTTTGGCTGAAAACGGTATTGAAAGCATCGCCGTACAATGGCCGGATGAAGAAGGTGAACTAAATGTAATACAGATGATTTCGCAGAAAGCCTTTGATTTAGTCATCAACATTCCGAAAAACACGACAAAACGGGAGCTGGCCAACGATTACACCATCCGTCGAGGAGCAATTGACTTTAATATCCCCTTGCTTACCAACGCACGGTTGGCATCGGCATTTATCACTGCCATTTGTACCAAATCGATGGAAGATATTCAGATCAAAAGCTGGGATGAATATTGATGGACGAACTCAATTCCATATCCGCAACGTTCATACAATGGTATGAACAGCATAAACGTGACCTGCCCTGGCGTGATACAGATGATCCCTATAAAATCTGGATTTCAGAGATTATCCTACAGCAGACACGTGTAAATCAAGGACTAGATTACTACTACCGGTTTATCGAGCGTTTTCCCGACATACAGAGTCTGGCAGCTGCATCTGAAGATGAAGTGTTAAAATACTGGCAGGGATTAGGTTATTACTCCCGTGCCAGGAACCTGCACAAAGCCGCTCAACAGGCTGTCAGCCGGTTTGGCGGTAAATTTCCGGATCAATATGCCGATGTAATCAGTCTGTCGGGAGTTGGAGATTATACCGCAGCAGCCATTTGTTCGTTTGCATACAATTTACCTTTTGCAGTGGTTGATGGCAA